>CAUOWW010000041.1:0-15181 GCA_963508345.1 uncultured bacterium | reverse complement strand
GACACCTGTTGACGAGCTTCATGCTTTCCTGCTGATATTTCACACAAAATCCATTCTACCATGAATAGCTAGATTTGTAAAGGGGTTTTAAGCTTTATTTTCACTACCAGAGAGATTGAGAAGGAGGGTAAAAATGCTTCCTAGACCGTACTGGCTGCTGACTGTGATTTCTCCACCCAATTGATGGGCCAATTCACGCGCAATCGCAAGACCAAGACCATGGCCACCTGTTTTCATACTACGCGAAGTTTCGACACGATAAAGGCGTTTGAAAATATTCTCCAAGTCCTCTGGGGCAATCCCCTGTCCCTCATCGGTCACACTGATTGAAAGCTGGTTATTTTCCAGCTTAGCTACCACTTCCAGTTTGGTTCCTGGTGCTGAGTATTTAAAAGCGTTATTGACCAGATTCACCAAGATACGAGAAAGTTTGGCATAATCTCCCTCAATCCGGGCAGACTCTGGGATTACCTGCAAATGGACATCTCGTTCCTCCTGCTCAATCAAGAACTGAAATTCACTCATGCACTCAATCAAGAGCTGGTCCAGAAAAATGCTGTCTTTACTAGTTGTCTCTGCCTGATTTCTAGCTGTGTTTAGAGTCAAAAAATTCAACTCCTCAACCAGTTTATTGAGTCTTTCCGTCTGGCGTCCAATGGTTGCTAGATAATGGTCTTGTTCTCCTTCCTTGATAACCCCATCCAAAATCCCTTCTACCGTCGCTTGGATCGAAGTGATGGGGGTCTTGATATCATGCGACAGCTGGGCAATCATCAAGCCCTTTTCTCGTTCGCTTTCTTCCAAGGAATCAAAGGTGGCCTGCAAATCATGGGACATTTCATTGAAAGCTTGACCTAATTGTTGAAATTCTACAGGGCCTTGAACCTCCAGACTTGATGGAAAATCCTTGTCCGCTACTCGCTTAACATGCTCCTTGAGTTTGCCCAACGACGTAAATACCGGCGACAGGAGAAAGAGACTAATCCCAGCACCGACAAGGCTGGCAACGATGGTCATTCCAAGCAAAAAGTAAATCTCGCTTTTCGCAATCAGCATTTTTTGAACAGCCCAAAAAACCACGATAATCGTTAGGAGTGTTGAAATGATATACCCCACTAAAATATAACTTTTTAATTTCATTGACTACCTCGTGCTTTCTCAATTTTGTAGCCCAAGCCCCAGACGGTTTTGATGGTGGGTGTTTCTGCACTAGCATGTTTAGCCAACTCCTGTCGAAGAGCATGAATATGAACATTCAAGGTATTGGTATCATCCACATAATCTTCCTGCCAGACCTTTTCATAGAGGTCTGTCTTAGAGAAAACTCGCTCTGGATTGCTGGCTAAAAGCCATAGAAGTTCGAAGGATTTTACTGTCAAATCAAGCGCCACATCTCCGACTTGGACCTCATGACTACCGTGATTCATCCGTAAATCCCCGAGACTGACGACTTCTGTCTCACCTCCACGATGAAGGCGACGCAAGATATTGTGAACACGCAAAACCAGCTCACGAGGACTAAAGGGCTTGGCAATAAAGTCATCTGCCCCTAAGCTCAGGCCGTAAATCTTGTCCTGCTCACTGGTCTTAGCCGTGATAAAGAGAAAAGGCTGATCTGGAGATTGATACTGAACCTCACTAATCAAATCATAACCATCCATCCGAGGCATCATGATATCTGTAATAATCAAATCAATCGGTTTTCGCTTGAAGATTTCCAAGGCCTCTACCCCATCATGGGCCACCAAAACCTGATATCCTGCCTGAACCAGATAACGTTGATGAATATCTGTGATTTCTACCTCGTCGTCAACGAGTAAAATTGTCTTTCCCATCTGTCTCTCCTTTGAAAAAAACAGTGCTATACCACAATAGTATAACACTATTTTAATCTCTTTACGAACATTCTAATCGCTATCTAGATTTTTCAAATTCTAGATAGAAAGTCTGTAGCTAGACTAGTCATTTTCCTCTTTTTTAGCTTTCAAACCGAGGCCACCTAGCAGTCCAGCCAAGGCGAGTCCAAAGAATCCAATAGTAGCCATTGATGTTTGAGCTTCACCAGTATATGGAAGCATGTCTTTTTGGTCTTTCATTTTATCAGCCATCATTGGATTTGACGCCTTGTTATTAGCTGCCATCTTGCCTTCATCAGACATTTTTCTTGAGGCAGATGGAGCTTGGTCTTGTTTCATACTTGGTGTTGCCATTGGCTGGCTAGCATTCATGGTTTTATCCTGCTCTTTGTTAGGCATCATCTTATCCTGACTAGCAGCTGGCATTTGAGATTTCATCGGATTGAGAGACTGATGCCCATTCAAGTTTACTGTCAAATCTTTAGTCGCTACGAGATTGCTCAAATCGGCCTTGCCATCTTTCGCACCGTACACTTTGATGGTTGCCTTGTAGCTTTGAGTACCGTTTTGTTTCAACAAGTCAAGAAGTTCTTTGTCTGATTTGCCTTGAGTACCTGCCAAGTCCACTTCATAGAAGTAGAGTCCTTTGCCCAATTTTTCTACTGGTGGAAGAGCGGGATTTTTAGCTGAACCGTTGTCTGACCATGGAGCCTTGTCTGAGGCTTTCAAGATAAGACGAGTCAACATACCGTCACCAGCGAAGAATTCATATGGAATAACTTGGTTGACACCAGCTGTGAATGGGCCTGGGAAATTGGCTTTGTCCAAGTATGTAGCTGGAACATCTACTGTGTCTTTAGTATTGTCAGCCACACCCTTTTGCACTTCAGCTGGAGTAGTCAAACCATTCAAGTTGACATCCAAATCCTTAGTCGCTACAAGATTGCTCAAATCAGCCTTGCCATCTTTTGCACCGTAGACTTTGATAGTTGCCTTGTAACTTTGAGTGCCATTTTGTTTCAAGAGGTCTAGAAGCTCTTTATCTGATTTGCCTTGAGTACCTGCCAAGTCCACTTCATAGAAGTAGAGGCCTTTACCTAATTTCTCTACTGGTGGAAGAGCAGGATTTTTGGCCGAACCATTGTCTGACCATGGAGCCTTGTCAGAAGCTTTCAAGATAAGGCGTGTCAACATACCATCACCTGCGAAGAATTCATATGGAATGACTTGGTTGACACCGGCTGTAAATGGACCAGGGAAGTTGGCTTTGTCTAGGTAAGTGGCTGGGACATCTACTGTGTCTTTAGTGTTGTTGGCTACGCCTTTTTGTACTTCAGCTGGGGTAGTTAAGCCATTCAAATTGACATCCAAATCTTTAGTCGCTACAAGATTGCTCAAATCAGCCTTGCCATCTTTTGCACCGTATACTTTGATGGTTGCCTTGTAGCTTTGCGTACCATTTTGTTTCAAGAGGTCAAGAAGGTCTTTGTCTGATTTGCCTTGAGTGCCTACTAGATCTACTTCGTAGAAGTAAAGGCCTTTGCCCAATTTCTCTACTGGTGGAAGAGCTGGATTTTTGGCTGAACCATTGTCTGACCATGGAGCCTTGTCTGAGGCTTTCAAGATAAGGCGAGTCAACATACCGTCACCAGCGAAGAATTCATATGGAATGACTTGGTTGACACCAGCTGTAAATGGTCCTGGGAAGTTGGCCTTGTCCAAGTAAGTAGCTGGAACATCTACTGTGTCTTTGGTATTGTCTGCCACGCCTTTTTGAACTTCAGCTGGAGTGGTTGCTGGTTGAGCTTCATTTGCTTCACGGTCTTGTCCAGAAACTGTAGGCGCAGGACTTGTCGCAGACTTAACCGCATCTTCTGTTGCTTTCTTAGATTCTGGTTTTGCTTGCCCTTCTTCTTTTGGCGCTACCACTTGGTCTTTATCAGCTACATTCACTTTTTCTGGAGAGCTTGTAGCATCCAAACTTGCTTTAGGTGTTGAGTCTACCTGTTCTGAAGAAAGAGCTGTATCGACTGCTTTCTTGAGAACCTCTGCTGGCAAGTCGCTCTTTTCACTCACTGAAGCAGCGTCTGGTACGACTTGAGCAGGGGTTGGATTGACTACATCAGCACGTACTGAACTTGGTTGCCCAACTAGGACAAAGAAGCCACTAGCCACAACAACTGAGGCAACACCGACACTAAGACGGCGAATAGACCAACGAGTATATCTTTGATTTGGATTGAATTTCATAGGATTCTCCTTAGAGTTTTTCTTTATTTGATGACTCTAGTATAATCTCCTAAAATTAAAAAGGATTAAGAAAAAGTTAAAATTTTTCTTAAATCCCTCTTATAAAATACTTATATTAATTTTTTTACGAATTTAATTCTGCCAAGTCATCTAGATACTGGTTGTTAATGACTGCCAAGATATAGGAATCTGCTTTCAAGAAGTCATTGGGACCAAATTGAACGTCTAGTGGTGAATTTTCTTGTTCACGAAATCCTAGAACATTAAGGTTGTATTTGCCACGTAAATCTAGCTGGCTCAGGCTTTGACCTGCCCACACACTAGGAATTTTCATCTCTACGATAGACACATTTTTATCCAGCTGAAAGACATCAACATTGTTATGAAAGAGAATGGTCTGCGCTAGAGACTGCCCCATTTCATACTCAGGTGAAATCACCGAGTCAGCACCGATTTTTTCCAGTACCTTCTTGGCTGTCTGGCTTTTGACCTTGGCAATAACCCTTGGTACGCCCAAGCTCTTACAATGCATAACTGCAAGCACACTCGACTCTAGATTTTCCCCTGTTGCGACTACAACCGTATCACAGGTATCAATCCCAGCAGTTCTGAGGAGTTCCTCGTCTGTAATATCGCCAACAACTCCACGCGCCAAAACTGGCTCAAATTGATTGATGTGCTCTGCGTGGTCATCAATGGCAATGATATTCATATCTTGCTTGGCTAGGGCCGTCAGGACACTAGTCCCAAAAATCCCCAAGCCTAAAATTCCAATCGTACGATCTGACATCGTTCTTCCTTTCTTATCCAATACTAATATCTGCTTTCATATACTGAATCAAATCTTTCTTATCAGGCTGGTAATCTGCTAGACTAACCAACAAGGTCAAAGGACCGATACGGCCAATAAACATGAGCACCATGACGATGCTAAGAGCTAGCTTGCCCAATTCTGGCGTCAGATTTGCCGTGACCCCAACTGTCGCAAGGGCTGAAATGGTCTCAAACATGAGGTAAATAAATCGCGGTGTTCCTTCTGCCGTAATTCCTAACAACATCAAGCCCAACAAGAAGGTCATCAAAAAGATAATGAAGACACTAAAGGATTTTTGGACTGTTCGAGCCTCAATGGTTCTCTGGGCAACATTGGCATGAGGCAAGCCCAGCAATTCACTACGAGCAAAGACCAACAAGACAAAGAAGGTCGTAATCTTGAGACCCCCAGCCGTCCCTCCAGGTGCTCCACCGAGAAACATCTGCAGGATATAGATAAACAAGGTCACAGGCCGAGCTTGGGTGTAATCAATAGAAGCAAAACCAGCTGTTCTCATGCTGACAGTTTGGAAAAAACTAACCAGCACTTTCTCTGGAACGCTGAGATTGCCAATGGTTCCTGGATTGTGCCATTCCGTAAAGAGTGTAGATACTGTCCCAAACAGCAAAATCCCTGCAGTCAAGAAGAGGACTAGTTTGGTGTGGAAACGCAGACGGCGTTTTTTCTTCTTGTCAAACTGGGTTGCCAAGTCAAACCAGACCATAAAGCCAAGACCACCTGTGATAATCAAGCCAGCAATGACCAGATTAATCAAGGGATCCGTCTGAAAAGCCACTAAACTGCTACTGCCAAAATTATCAAAACCAGCATTACAAAAGGCTGAAATGGCTAAAAAGATAGAGGTGAAAATGCCTCGTCCCCAGCCGAACTCAGGAATAAAACGAAAACTTAGCAGGAAGGCACCCAAGCCCTCCACCAGAAAAGTCGTCAAAAAGATGGACCGCATAAAGGCCTTCAGCGACCGAGTCTCCCCGTAACTAAAGCTTTCCTGAATAGTTTCACGACTACGCAGACTAAGCTTCTGCTTCCCCTGAATATAAAAGACCCCGATAAAGGTCATGAGCCCCAGACCACCAATCTGTATCAAGAGCATACAAATGAGCTGACCCCAAATATTGTAGGTGTCAGCAACAGGCTGGGTAAAAAGACCTGTCACACAGACCATGGACACCGTCGTAAAAAGATGGTCAAAATAAGTAGCCTGCGAACCACTCGCCTGAACAAAAGGCAAACTCAAAAGAAGAGAGCCTATAAAAATAACTCCAGCGAAACTTAAAAAGATGCGGCGAGCTGGCGAAAGTCCGCCCAAGGCTCTCTCAATTTTTTTCACAAATAATTTGAATAACATACATCCATTGTACCATAAAAAGTAAGAGAGTAGCTATATCTGAAAGGCTATCTCAAGGCAGAGTTCCAAGGCCTTCTCGAAAGCTTCTGAACCCCAGTCACGACTATCGTACTGGTCCAAGTCTGCTAAGGAATCAGCTGTGAACAACAATTCTCCCCAGAGAACCCCACGCAGTTGGGCTACTGCCGCGAGCGCAGAACACTCCATCTCCACAACAGCACAGCCTTCTTCCTTGCGATAAGCCACCTTTTCAGCCGTTTCTCGGTAAAAACCATCTGTAGACCAGGTTATGACTTCCTCATAGGGAATCCCTCTGACTTCCAAAACCCGCTCAATAGCAGCAATAGCCTCTGACTGAATTTCCATATAACGAGAAGGTGCCACATAGTGATAACTGGCTCCTTCATCTCGCAGAGCGCGAACAGGGACTAGAAAGGCGTTTTCTTCTATATCAGCCAGCACACCACAGGTACCAGTAGAAATCATCTGCTCCACACCATAGCCAATCAACCAATCCATAAACTGGGCTGCTGGAGCGGAACCGACAGGAGCCTGAGCCAGACAAATTTCCTCGCCTTTGTAGTTCACGACATAGACTGGATAGGTCTTAGTGGCAGAAACGAATTCGCCGACACAATCCGCCCCTACTTCCCTCGCATAGCGGTCAATCTCCTCACCTAAAAAAGCATAGACACACTTCTTGGGCAAATGCAAATCCAGCCCCTCGTGATCAGGCATGATAACCGCCTGAGGATTGTCATCAAACTCTAAAATAGGAATCGCATGTTTCTGAATCATAACCCACCTCCTCTAATTTTGTACTATTGTATCAAAAGCTGACGGAGTGTCAAGGAGGAAGCTGAGGAACTGAGGAGAAAAAATATCAGTATTCTTGGAATTCTCAACACTAAGTGATTTCATAAATCATAAGGAATTAGAGTAAACATCACAAACGTAGCCCCTCTGTAATTAAAATCTGCAGAGGGGGCGTTATATATTAGTAGTTGCTGATAACTGTTACCTTGAAAGAAAAGTATTTATGTCTTACTCTATCTAGAAGTTATTATCAAATTTTTAAAAAATCAACTTCCAAGATGATCATTCACTATAAAGACCTTCTAACTCCCTCTTTAAATATTCAGCCAGATGTTGATGAGCAAAGATGTCAGCATTCTGTTCCGCTGTAGGATTATAGTTTGTATTGGTATTTACATCATACACATAAATATCTCCGCTTTCTGATTGAACCCATTCTATAGCTGCCACATCAATATGAGCATTTTTAAGGAAGGCTTCATAAGCTTCTTTTTGAGATTCTGGTAGAGGTTCTGTAATTTGAAATTTTTCAGAAGTTTCCAGTTGTTCTGGTCTCTTACCGATTTGACAACCATCTGCTGGACAAAGTTGGAAACCATCTGAAGAATCAATTGAAACAGTATAAAGAAATTTCTGATTGATAAACTCTGAACGACGAATACGACCATCACTTGGTTTGATGTAGGCTTGTAACAAGGTAATCCCGTCTACTGAAGGTTCAAAAGTAGAACTATTAACATAATCTTCAAGTTCCTCCTCATTTTGGAAAAGTTGAACTCCTAATCCTTTTCCTGCTCTATTATGCTTGGTAATCAAAGGATAGATATTCAATTTTCTTGCTGCTTCAATAATATTTTCCGGTCCCAAAACAGCAACTGTTGCTGGAGTCTCAATACCAGATTCATTTAATTTCAAATATTGTTTCACCTTACTGATTTCTAGGTTAACGGCTCCAGTTCCATTAACTACTTTACGTCCATGAGCCTCTAGCCAAGTAAGCACCTGCTCCGTAAACTCTGGTGCATAGCGATGCCCTCTCGTATGAGAAGATGCGGACATCCTATTATAGAAAATCCCTTGTGGAGGCGGGCTTTGAAGATCTAATATCCCACTCGATAAATCCCATAGTTCATAAGGTACTTGTATTTTTTCTAACCATTTTACTAAATGCTTTGTCCATTCAATATTTTCATGAATCACATAAACTTTTGCGTTACTCATAACTCATATCTCCTTTAAGAAAAATTAACTGACAATTGATGTTGCTTGTCTTCTTCTAAACTATAACCTTCTGTTTTTTCAATGACACTGACTGTTAAGATTTGACCCAAAACATTAATCATTGTACGGCCAGCATTTACAAAGAAATCAACTGCAAAAATCAAGGCCACTCCTTCTACTGGCAATCCAAGCTGGGGTGCTGCTGCCAACAAAACTACGATAGCTCCTGATGGAACAGTAGCTGCAGTTTTCCCAATCAAGGTCAAAAGTAAAACTGTAAATAAGAGGCTTGATAATGAAAATTGGATACCGTAGGCATGTGCGATAAAAATAGTAGCTACTGAAAAATAGACAGCTGCTCCTTCTAGATTAAAGGTATATCCTAAAGGGATAACCAAATCAATCGTATTCTCATCATGTCCCTGTTTCTTTAAATCCTTCAATAGGGACGGCAACACAACACTCGAACTACCTGAAATAAATGCTAGAGTCAAGAGGCTCCAATTTTCACGAAAAGCAGTCAAATATGGAACTTTAAAGATAGAGGCAATCAGAGGGAAAATAACTAAAATGAGAACTCCATAAGCCAAATAAGTTCCGATAACAAATTGACCAAGTCCAACTAACTTATCAATTCCTGTACTAGCGATATCTTTTGCTATAAAGCCAAAGATTCCGATAGGAGATAATTTTACAATAACAGTTACAATTTTATAAATAGCTTCAATCCAGATCTGGAAACCTTCAAGAATTTTTTTGGTTTTATCACTCTTCAAACTACCAATTCCATAACCAAGAAAAATAGCAAAAACAATAATTGGAAGAAGAGATCCTTCTGAAATTGACTTCACAATATTTGAAGGAATAAAACCAAGTAAAAACTCACTCAATTGGACATTATTAGCCATCCCATCAATATTACCACCAGTTTGGCCAATATTCACACCTTGTCCAAATCCCAAATAATAACTAGAAAATACAAATAATAAAGTAATCACAGTTGTAACAGCAAAAAAGTAGAGTAAGGTCTTCGTTAAAATTTTACCAAACGATTTTTTTCCAATAACACTAGCCACTGCAACTACTATAATTGGAAATATCAGTGGAATAATGACCATGTTCACCAATTTAATAAACGCTTGTCCTAGAAATTGATAAAAATCTGCAAATTGTGGCCAGATTACTGCAAAAATAACACCTAAAATCAAAGCTAGCAATAATTGCAAACCGAGTGAAAGTTTTGACCATAAATTAACTAATTTCATAAAATAACCCCTTTGCTTTTATTTGCTAATTATTCTACTACGAATCTTCTAGCTTGACTAATATATATTTTCTATTGTGACCATAAAAAAGATTTATGATAATATATCAAAGTGTCGTCATATCTATTTTGCTATCGATTATGAATTTTTTATGTTAGACAAACACCACCATCTAAACTACTCAACTGTATGGAGCAATTCCATAATGATAAAGAAGAGTGACTTCAAGTATCAAACCTACAAAAAGAGGCTGAGTAAAACGTCTTTGAAATCAGAAAAACGCATAATATCAGGTAATGAATGAACAGCCTTGATATTATGCGTTTTACTGTTGAAAGATTTACTTCATTTTTCCTGAAATTGAGTTTTTCCCAACCTCTCCTACTTCTATTTTAACAGGTATCTCCTTAATCACGCGCGCGGGATTACCCGCTAGGACAACATTGCCGCCGAAGGACTTGGTGATTACAGCCTGTCTATCTTGCTAAGCGAATACGAGTCACAATTCCATCTGGGTCTGTGATTTCCAGCTGGCTAGATGTCAGCCACTTGATTGGTGCATCAACTTCTTGTACTCGCTGCGCGATCGTTAACAATTCTTCTTTACGAGCGACCTCAATGACATAGTAGGCTAAACCTGGCAAGCCTTGCTTACGCGGAGCTAGGCCTTTTCCTCCCCATTCGTTGACTGCTAAATGATGATGGTAGTTCCCAGCTGCAATCCAACTAGCGCTAGGCACACTGAATTTATCCTCTAACCCTAACACCTTTTGATAAAACTGGCTGGACTTTCGACTATCCTTGACGGAAAGATGAATATGCCCCATTCTCGTGCCTTCTGCTAGGATAAAGGGCTCTACTCTTTCCCCCAACTCATAAACGTCCTGCGCTGCAAGAGCCTCCGTCACTCCGATAATGCGTCCATCTTCTCGAATATCCCATGTGGAAACCGGCTTATCTCGATAGAGTTCAATGCCATTTCCCTCCAAATCCTCCAAGTAAAGAGCCTCACTGTAACCATGATCTGCACCGCCGACAAGAGGAATCTGTAAATCTGTCAGGTGTTTCAAGATATCAGCCAAAGCCTTTCGTGTCGGCAAGAGAATAGCCAGATGGTAAAGACCATAATGTTTCCTTACTTCACCGCTCTCTTGTGCTTGAATCAAGTGTACCAAGGCTGTTCCTCCAAGTCCCAGAACAACCTCTGTCTCAGTTTGAGATAAGATTTCTAAACCAATAATTTGCTGATAAAAGGCTGTTTGACTTGCCAAGTCCTTTACATTTAAAACTGCCTCTGCTAAATAAATGTAACTCTTGTATTCATAGGTCATAAATGGTCCTCTTTTCTTGTTGTAATTGTTTTTATTACAACTATTGTATAATTTCCATCAAGAAAGTCAAGTCAGACAACTTGAAGCCTATGCTCTAACAAAAAGAGGTCAATGTTCGCCATCAACCTCTTTCTTATCGTTCATTCTTTTTGTTAAGTAAGATGAATACTGTACCTATGACTTGCTATTTTCAGCCTAGTTTACCCATTCACCATTACCATTTACATAGTAACCATCTGGTGTTGTTGTGTTCACAGCCAAAGCTCCTGAACCATATGCATAGTACCAGTATTGACCAACTTTAAACCAACCTGTCTTCATGATACCTGATTGATCAAGATAATACCAAGTACCATTTTCCTTATACCAGCCTGTCTTCATAGCTCCTGAGCCATCAAAGTAGAACCATCTGCTACCATCTGTTCCCCAGCCTGTAAACATCGCGCCTGAATTATCAAGGAAATACCATGTTCCATCAACTTCTACAAATCCAGTTTGCATAACACCTAAATCATTCAAGTAGTACCATTTACCACCTGTTTTCACCCAGCCTGTCTTCACATCACCAGACTCATAAAAATACCATTTACCATTAGATTGCACCCAGCCAGACTGACTAGATGTAGATGTTCTAAAATCTTTCAACGATTTTTCTACAACTGTAGCTTTACTTTTAACTGTTGAAAGATTTGATGCGGTCACTTCTGTATATTGAATAGCAGAACCATAGCCACCAGCCAATTCTTCTGAAGATGCATCATCACCTAAAGCTAGAGAAATCGTTGCTACTTGCTGAGAGCTGGCTGCGTTTTTAAAGGCTGCGAGACCCACATAGGTAAATTTAGAATTGACCAAAACCTCATAATAACCTGTAAATTCTTTAGAGGTTCCACCCTTCTTTTTCGCTGCATAATTCGCCTTCTCAGCATGCCAGTTTTCAATTGCTTTTAGAAAACCTTCATAGTTTACATCTAAAGCTTCTCCTCTTATACTATTACTAGATGGAAAAGCAGTCCAGATTTCTTTCGTAGAAAGACGCTCAGGTTTCAGAGTTACTGACACCTCAGTAGCGCGTACAAAAGCAGTTTTCTCAAGATCAGTAGACCATTTAATAGGGACATACTTATCTACCAAACCTTCATCAGCTGCTTCCTTACGAATCTTATTGATTGCATCCAAAATAGCTTGTTTGTTTGGAGTCAAAAATTCTCCCTTGATTCCGACCAAAACGTTGCCACTAGAAGGTTTTAGCACTTCTGAGGTCAATACATTTTCATTTTTACCATTAATAGATTGTGTTGCCACCAATCTGTCATTCGCAAAAACATCAGTTGTCAAAACTGCTCCAGCCAAGGTCAAGGCCAAGGCCAAGGCACTGGCAAATACAATTTTCTTCATTGTTTACTCCTTATATCTTTTGAATCGTATCTTGATAAATACTTCTCAACACACAATTATATCATATTTTCCTATTCTTTGTCCGTTTCTACTAATGTCATGAGGCAAATGATATTCCCCCCGAAAAGTATAAACTTTATCCTTTATTTCAAAACAAGCTCATAACGTGTCTTACTTGTGAAGGTTTGACCGGCTTTGAGAATGACTTGGTCTTTAAGGTCACTGTGAATGGCATCTGGTAAAGCTTGCGCTTCAAGAGCAATCCCATTGTGCTGTAGCATTGGCTGACCTCCTATGATGACACTCTCATCCACAAAGTTTGCTGTGTAGACTACAAAGCATGGGGCTTCTGTCTTGAAGAGCAGGAAACGACCTGAGTTTTGGTCATAAAGAAAACCAGCATTGTCATGACCTGCAGGAAGAGCAAATGGATGATCCAAACCAGATACCAGTTGGATTTGCTCATCTTCTTCTGCAAAGATATCCTTCAACAAGGCACCATTGTAGATGTGTTTGACAACATCACGATTTGCATCTGGAGTTTTGGCCGGAACACCGTCGGGAGCGATTGGATAAATGCCTTCTGTGTTTAGTTGGAAGACATGGCGGTCAATCGTCTGCGTGAAATCACCAGACAAGTTGAAATAGCTGTGGTTGGTTGGATTGACCAGCGTATCCTGATCTGTCGTCACCTTGTAGCTAATTTCATAGGCACCAGTTTCTTCCAAGTGGTAACTGATCCAAATCTTGAGATTGCCAGGGAATCCTCCTGTCCCATCTGTACGCTCTGTGTAGAGAGTTAAGCCATGGTCACTTACCTCGGTCAGTGCAAACAAGCTCGAATCCCAACCTGTTGAACCACTGTGGTTACAGTTGCTAGCATTGTTGACTTCAAGGTCATAGGTCTTGCCATTAAGCTCAAATGTCGCGCCTGCAATACGACCCGCTACAGGACCTACGCTCGCTCCATGCTTAGGACTATTGCCTACATAGCTATCAAAGTCATCAAATCCCAAGATTACATTGGCAAAATTTCCATCTTTGTCAGGTGTGACATAGCGCAAGATAGTCGCACCATAAGTCATAACCTCAAGCTGGTAGCCACCGTCTGTCTCAAATTGATAGGCCAAGACATCCTTGCCCTCAACATTTCCAAATACACGCTCTGTATATGCTTTCATTCTGTTCTCCTTTTACTATTTCTCTCAAGCAAACAAACCATAGAAAGCCTACTGACAATCTATGGTTTGCCTGATGATATACAAATCCTCTTGTCAAGAATTCATAAACACTGTCTTACTTTTGATATTCGTGGATGATAACACCTTGTACCACACGGTTTACTGTACCTGTAGGAGACGGTGTATCTGGTTTATTTTCTACCTTGAGTGAAGTCAATAGGGCAAAGAGTTGGGCATAAACGATGTAAGGGAAGACACGGTAAATATCATTCAAGACACCGCCACAACCAAGGGCTACTTCTTTGACATTTTCAAGACCAAAGGCTTGATCACTCAAAAGCACAACACGACGAGCAATCTGGTCACCAGCAACTTCACGAACCAAGTCCAAGTCGTACTTGCGAGTGTAGTCTGTTGTTGTACCAAAGACCAAGACAACTGTATCTTCGTTGATAAGAGATTTTGGACCGTGACGGAAACCGACTGGGCTTTCATACATGGTCGCCACTTGACCAGCTGTTAATTCCAAAATCTTGAGTTGAGCTTCATGAGCAAGTCCAAAGAATGGACCAGCGCCTAGGTAGATGACACGGTTAAAGTCGAGGTCAACAAGTTCTTTGACATCTTCTGCATTGTCTAGAATTTTACGGGCAAGACTAGATACAACTTCAAAACGTTCAGCTTTCACAGCAAATTCTGTAGGATCAAAGACCAAGAGAGCTGTTAGCATCATAGAGGTAAAGCTAGAAGTCATGGCAAAGCCAGCATCATTAGAGGCAGCTGGTTGCAAAAGCAAGAGATTACGGTCATCGCCGTGGGCTTGAAGAGCCAATTTCCCGTCCGCTGCACAAGTAATCGTCACTTGATAAAGCTCATCCACCAAGGCTTTGGCCAAATCAACAGTCGCCACACTTTCAGGTGAGTTCCCACTACGAGCAAAAGATACAAGGACAGTCGCCAGATCTTTTTTCAAATAAGTTTCTGGATTGGCAACGATATCTGTTGTTGCAATAGCATTGAAATTCCATTTGCGTTCGTCATAGACTTCCTTAAAGTAAGGCACCAAGGTATCTCCCACATAAGCAGAAGTCCCAGCACCTGTCAAGATTACCTTGATATAGTCATGTTTATCAGCAATCCCTTGTAGAAAGGCTGCAATTTCTTCACGTTTTGCTTGATAAGATTCAAAAGCTTCTTTCCATACATCAGGTTGTTGGTAGATTTCACGTGTAGTGATTTCTGCACCCAATTCAATCAAGTCTTCTTTTGTATAATGTAACATTGAGTTCCTCTTTTTCTATTAAATATGGGAATGGGAGTAAGCCCCATTCCCATGTATATTCTATATAAAATACTCTAACGATTTTCACGTTGTCACATCGTATACTCAATGAAAATCAAAGAGCAAACTAGGAAACTAGCCGCAGGCTGCTCAAAGCACTGCTTTGAGGTTGCAGATAAAACTGACGAAGTCAGTAACATATACCTACGGCAAGGTGACACTAGTATGGTTTAAAGAGATTTTCGAAGAGTATTATTCATCTTCGTCATCATCGAAGCCAGCTAACAGGTCATTAACTTTCACAATGCTTTCTGCAGCACGGCTCTTATAGTCCGCATCTGCGCCTGTAAGGCTCGCATTGATAAATTCAATCACCATTGGAAGATTCATCCCTGCGT
>CAUOWW010000040.1:0-15316 GCA_963508345.1 uncultured bacterium | reverse complement strand
ACCCAAGATGGACCAAATTTCTTGATAACATCGTCCTCTAAGGATACAAAAAACTTACTCATACCAGGATCTCCCTGACGACCAGAACGTCCACGAATTTGCAGGTCAATCCGTTGACTTTCCATCCGCTCCGTTCCAATGACAACCAAGCCACCAAGTTCTGCGACCCCTTTACCAAGCTTGATATCCGTCCCACGTCCTGCCATAGAGGTAGCCACTGTCACAGCCCCCATCTGACCTGACTCAGAGATAATCTGAGCCTCACGCGCCGCATTGTTAGCATTTAAAACATTATGGGCAATTCCCTCTCGAAGCAAGAGTGACGAATAAAGCTGAGACATTTCAACTGAGCCTACAAAAACGAGTAAGGGATTCCCCTTAGCATGGTATTCCTTGATGTACTCCAAGGATGCATACACTTTTTCAGGTAAAGTGACGTATAGATTATCTGGATGGTCAATCCGTTGTTTAGGACGATTGGTTGGAATGCGCACTACAGACATATTGTAGGTTTCAATAAACTCTTTTTCTGCAACCTTACCTGTCCCTGTCATTCCAGATATCTTATTGAACATCTTAAAAAGACTCTGATAAGTGATAGAAGCCATAGCCCGCGTCTCTGGAGATAATTTGACATGCTCCTTTGCTTCAATAGCCTGATGAAGACCTCCTTGAAGTTTAGTTTGTTCCAACAAACGACCTGTTCCCTTATCTACCAGTACCATTTCATTCCCACGAATGACATAGTCTTTATTTTTTGTAAAGAGTTTATGGGCTCGTATCGCATATACTAAATGACGAGCAAAAACTGCATGCTCCTCCTTGTAAAAATGATCTATTCCTAAGAAACTTTCAGCAGCCTTAGCCCCCTTGGTAGTGAGCCAGATTTCATCCTTTTCCTCTTTAAAGATATAGTCCTCCCCTTCTACCAAAGTCGTTACCAGCGTATCAATAATACCGTAGTGATTAGACTGAACACGCGGGGCTCCGGCAATGATCAGAGGTGTCTGAGCGCTATCCAGTAGAATATCATCAATCTCGTCAATAATAACGTAATCAAATGGGCGTAAAAATTTCCCTTCATCATTTGAGGCCAGATTATCATTTAAATAATCAAACCCTAAATTACTATTAGTTGTATAAATGATATCTGATGCATAAATTCTTTTTTTCTCTTCTGACGTCAATTCCTCTTTGGGATCATCTGTAAAAGGTACCCCAATTGTCAATCCTAAGAAACGATAAACTTGTCCCATCTCTTCAGCATCACGTTTGGCTAGATAATTATTGGTGGTAATTAACATGGTCCCTTTTCCTGTTAGGGCATTGAGATAAACAGGCATAGTAGCCGTCAAAGTTTTTCCCTCACCAGTATTCATCTCAGCAACATTTCCCTGATGGATAACAATTCCTCCCATAACTTGGACATCATAGGGAAACATTCCCAACACACGTTTATCCGCTTCACGAACAACTGCAAAAGCTTCTACTAGAAGATCATCTACCGTCTCTCCTTTAGCAAGGCGTTGGCGAAATTCCACTGTCTTTGCCGCTAATTCTTGGTCAGTTAAGGATTCCATCTTTCCTTTAAGAGCATTAATTTTTTTTAAAATTCTCTTAACTTTCCGAAGTTGGATTTTTTGATAAAAACCTTTAAACACGATTAAACTCCTTAATAGAAAAAGAATAGAAATCTAAGGACTCAAAACCAGCACTTAGAAGGGAGACTTGGTAGGTATAGGTATCATCAGGATAGGTAAAATCAAAGACTTTCATTTTTTCAATTTTCTCTTCAAGCACATCTCCATATCTATCAAAAAAGACAACCTTTGTATAGACTCCATTAGTAGGATGACATTCATAATTCATACACAATTGATAATCTTGTTTTCTCTTCAGCAAAGGGAGACTGGGTTGAGTTCTGAAGGCTTGATAGTTCACACTAGAAAACCAAGTTTTTAAGGTTTCTCCTGATGTCACTAAGGGATTATATAGACTAATATGTTTGTCTTCATAATAGGTTACCTTACTACCATACATAAATGTCCCCCCTACTTCTCCCCACTTAATGTCTGTTCTCTGATTGATAATCATTTGTCCAACCTTCCAAAATCTGATTTCAAAATCATACGGTAAAAATGTAGAAACCAAGCAACATTGGTATCTGTATCATCATTATGTCGTCCATCTGTACCTTTAGATAAAATTTTAGCTCCTGTATAGCAAAGATGTTCTACTAACTGATCGTAGGCTTCACTATCCATATCTTCATCCTTCATATAGGAAAGACCAAAAGTTGTCTGTGTGAAATCGGCCTTTTTAAAAGTATTCCAAAAGGTTTGATTCAAATCTTCCATATGTTGGGAACTAACTCCACCCGTCTGGTGTCTCAGAACATCAAAACTGGTATTAAATACTCCTGGTGCCTCTAAACGCCCTCGTCTTGCAATAGTCCCGATATTAGCTAATGGCTTACCGACAATAACTGCACGTGGCTCAAAAATAGCTCCATAGTAGAGCGATGGAAATGTTCCCATCGATAAGCCTGATAAAATCAAATCTTTAGCAGTCAATCCAAGATAATCCAAATAATATTGAATGGTTTCCTTAATCTTATTCTCTAATTCTTGACTACCTAAATAAAAGGATCCACCCTCCAAACGAGGATCCGAAAATAGAAGAAAAGGACATCCTAGATTTTTCATCATCCAATATCCCTCAAATCCTTCTGCGGGACGAAAACCTGCAAAATAAACAGCTAAAGGTGGCTTAAAATCACCTGGATGGAAAAAGTAGTTGATTTCATCTCGTTTGCTATCATGTAAAATATTTCCCCCTAAAACAAACTTCCCGAACTGCTTACGACTCCAGCGCTGATGAAGATTACCAATCGTTAAAATTCCCTGACCTCGTGCTTCTACAGATATGGCGAGATAGCAGTCTCCATCTTTATTTTCCATAACAAGTGCTTGCTCTAGGTCATTTTCAGTCACTAGGATTTCTTCAAAAATTTCATCAACAGACCCACTCCATATCTTACGAATGACCAATCGTAACTCACAATTACCTTGTTTTTCATACTCTAGCCATAACTCTATTGGTAAGTTTTTGTATACTATAAAATTATTAAACCAGTAAGCTAGTTGTTGGAAATCCTCTCCAAAATTCCCTTCTAGGGTCACATGCTCAAATCCTTGATAGGAAATAGAACCTTTAAAAGACGAGTGAATTTGGATACTTGACGGAAATAATTTATCACCATAACCTCCACCAAAGAGAGAGGTTGACAAATCATTTAGTAATTGCTGGGGATCGGAGAAATCTACAGCCTGAGCACATCGTTTTTTTAAGCAATCAAGAATAGTCAAATCTGTCGTTTTATAATCTTGATTATAAAAAAGAGTATAGGGCTCAATCTGATAACTAAAAGGTAGTAAATCAGCTAGATACTGACCATCCTCTATCAAGATTGCATGAAAATTTGTGATGCTATCTATTTCCATCATTTTACGAAGGGCTAACGGTGAATTGGGACAGAAATAATACCAATCCATATTTTCAGGAATTTCGTAATGGTGAGCCCAATTATCAATCCCTATCTGTAGGATTTTATAGTCCTTTGACATCTGTAACCTCCTCAATCCACTGATGTAATTTATCTAAGAAACGTTGACCAGTATGTTCCTTAATTTTATCAATAGAATAAACCAAGGCCTGGTTCCATTCTTTTAGTCTATCTGTATAGTAGCCTGCAGCCTTTGAAAACTCTGTCACATCTGAAATCAAATAACCATTTTTCAAATGTTCCACATAAACAGTCTCAACCAGATTAATCTGAGGAATTCCCGCACTGATACCTGCTATTTGAGTATAGAGGTGGGGTTGTTTATTGAGATCCACAATCAAACGAACAAACTCGAGTGTCTTAATCAAATCCAATTCATCATTCATATTGACAAATTGAAAACGCATTTCTTGCTCCTGGTTTTCCTCTAGGGGATTTTCTGCACCACCATAGCCTAGGCCTTTTTCTAAACTATCAGTACGGATTTGTCCCTGAATGATTTCATTTACAAGGTTTTCCACTTCATCCATCTGTTCCTGACTAGCAGAAAAGGCCCCCAAAATGACTTCTGTATTTTTAGTTTCAGCAATAAATGATAAGACCTGAAATAGGGCTTGTCTATCAATTCCTTGAGAAAAATCTAATTGATAGTAAAGTATCGATTCTTTTCGAGTCTGACTTCTCCCTAGTCGCAAACGCGTATCAAAAGGAGAGAGATGATAAAATTTATCTGATAAATTAGGATATAGTTCCTGCAAGAGTTGTAAACTATCCTCTCTATCCACTAGGACTAGGTCTGCTTGTTCAAATGATGAAGCTAAATCTTTAAAACTATCTTGAGCATTCCGATTAATGAAAAGACTCAAAATTTTAGCAGTATCACTTGGTAAATAACTGAAGAGAAATTGGTCATGATGAGGATGAGAAGGGATGATGAAAATATCCTGTTTTTTCTGTTGCTTTTGCAGATATTTATCAAAATATTCTGCGATCAATTGACTTATATCCGCGTAGTGAAGCTGTTTAAAACGATAGCCAAATATTGGATTTACCTCTACTCGTCCTCCCTCGTTTAAATGCTCTCTAAAACGCCAGATGCCTTTTGGATCTAAATAGTCTTGATATGTAGGCTGTCCATTATCAAAATAAATGACACTGGATACAAACCCACGATCATCCATAATGTAGTGCTTACTTATCTGACCATTGTTATCAAAATATTGGATATCACTGATAAATCCTTCTACGCCATGTTCTACCTTTGCATACTTTTTACCATTTTTTTGAACTACTATTGCAAATGGACTATACAGAAACTGGCAATCACTATCCCACTCTATATCTCTGAGATTAAGAACCTGGGTGTGTATATCATGCAAGTCTTGCATATCATCAAAGATAGAATAGACTTCTGTCTCTAAGACACCATGTCTATGTAAAAAATAACGTAAATGTGGCTGATAGGACAAGACTAATAGTCGAGATGCTATCTCTTGTCTTTGAAAAAGCCTAATTTGATTGAAAGTATCATCAAATTCAAATCTAAAAGAAGAATAATACCATGGAGTCATATCCGCGTGCCATTGACGGCTTGAACCATACCAAGCTGGAATAAAATAATACATAAAAGCCTCCTAAATCAAGGGTTTATAGGTTTCATTTAGTCTCAAAGCCTTCATTTCATCTTTAATTGTAAAAATCATACCACCAAACATCATAAATAAACCTGGAATCATGGCAATCCTCAACAACTTTTCATCAGATAAAACAAATAACATTGGTGTACCTGCCATCAACACATTAAAAATTCCTCCTATAATCGAAAAGCGCAATACTAATCGATTAATAAAACGACTTGTTTCCTCACCTGGATAAACTCCATATATATACTCACCAGATTTCTTCATACGATCTGATAGTTGATCACCACTCATATTGATAAAAGCAAAAGCAATACTAAATAAAAAAATCATGGCAATATATGAGTAAATCCATAATGGTTTTCCAACTCCATATTGAGCTGATAATTCAGAGAAGACTGTAGTCTGCGGAAAAAGAGTCTGTAGTAGCAAAAAGATATAAGTAGGCAAACTTAAAAAGCTCATCACATACATAAAAGGCATCCCCCCCGCAGGGTTTAACATGATTTCCAAAAAAGAATACCTCTTGAAACGGCTACGTAATCCAATTTTATGGACTGGTATACGATAACGCGCTCTATACATGAGCACCATCATATAGGTCAATACAATACTGCTCAATGCGATCAATATTATTATTCCCATAGAAATTCGAACAAGCTGAAATGTACTTAAAATATCTTGTGGAATATTTAAAACAATACTAGACAGTAAAATAACCACCGAGCCACCTACTCCAAGTTGCGCGTTTAAATCTGACAACCATACTAGAAAGAAGGCTCCTGCTATTAATAACATGGTATTTAATACTGTTACCAAGAGTGATGAATAAAGATGCTGGATTGGTAGATTCAACGAGAGCGCTAAAGATTGAATCAAAGCAATAACCAGTGTTAAATACATCTTCCTTCTATCTTGAATTTCTACTGCCCCCGAAGAAATATTCAATTTCTTAGAAAAGGAAAGTAGTTGCCATAAAATCATTGATGACATCCATGGTGAAAGGCCTATCGAAAATAGAGATAGACTTCTCAGATTTCCTCCTAGAAGGGCAGTTGAAAACGCCAAATATGCTGTTGAACCACCTAGAAAATCCCTACTATTCAAATCAACAAAAGGAAGGGTAATACGACTTCCCAATACATAAATAAACAGCAGAAATAAGGTTGTTAATCCTTTTTTTACTGCCATTGATGAGTAAATTTTTTTCACAAAATAATCCTTCTCTCTTACTGTTAATCTAATCTTTTGTAATAAAAATAGTGATGTTACAACTTTAGTTTTGTTCTGCTTCAAAAAAGAGCTTCAATCTAAAACAAATATCTTTATATTCCTCAGTATCTGTTAATTGATTGTATTCTAAAGTTTGTTTGTAATCCTTTAAAAGGTTGACAAAGCGAATACGCAGAACGGAGACATCCAAACCAGCCAAGACACAA
Organism: uncultured bacterium; assembly: GCA_963508345.1. Classification (GTDB taxonomy): domain Bacteria; phylum Bacillota; class Bacilli; order Lactobacillales; family Streptococcaceae; genus Streptococcus. The sequence goes on along the minus strand of CAUOWW010000040.1, from coordinate 8,672 downwards.
TCTGATATTTTCTTAGAAAATACTTCAACTAAATCTCTTGCCCAAGAAATATCAAATTCAGTTCTCATGATACTTCCTGAACGTCTTCTGTAGAGATAGACGTTATCATTTATAAAGACGATTTTAGATGCTAAAAGATAAAAGCGATGCATGGTCGCTTCATCATCAAAACGACGTCCATTTGAAAATTGAACTTCCTTAAATAATTCTTTTTTTATCAGTTTAAATGTAGGCAATATAAAGGCAGAACTATTGAATTGCCAATCACCTGCTTGACGGTTCATAATTTCTTGTATAGATAGTTCTTCGATACAAAAATCCTGCCCAGTTACATAAAAGTAAAAGTTCCCATCACTTTCGTCATAATTATAGTAATTTCCTATAACTATATCTGCATTCTTTTCTTGAACTTGTTGATAAAGAGTTTCAATCATATTTTCTTTTACAATATCATCCGAATCAACAATCGTAATATATTCGCCTCTAGCTTCACGTAAACCTACATTTTTAGCTTGTGCTGCTCCCTGATTTTCTTGATGAAATACTCGCACACGCTTATCTTGCATCATAAAAGCATCACAAATTGCCCCAGAATTATCCGTCGAACCATCATCAACTAAAATAATTTCTATATTTTGATAGGTTTGCTTTAGAATATGCTCGACACACTCCACTAAATATTTTCCAGTATTATATATAGGTACCACAACACTAATTAATTCGCTCATTATTCTATCTCTATATTCTTCATTTTATCAACTAAATCATCTGGTTTCTCTACAGAAAAAATATCTTCATAGAGTTCATCATCCATACTTTTACGTGTTGAATCAAACGCAAATATTTTCTTACCTCTGTCTTGTGCCCTTGTAACTACATTAAGAACCTCTCCGCCTGTATTAATATCTAAATAAACACTAGAATCGTCTAATAGCCAATCGATTCTCTGGTGAAGAATAGATTGATATAAAGTCACGTTAGAATAGACAGACAATTTAGTTAAATCTTTATTACAATAAACGGGGGCTGCAACATGAAAATGCCAATCAGGTAACTGTTGTAATAAATACTCTAAATGTTTTATATCCGCACTCCAAGTTACAACCATTGCCTGTTTTTGCGATTGATTACTTCGTTCAAAGTAATTCAAACTAGAACGCTTAAAAGCGATCTCTGACCAATCTAAATCTCTATAAGCCCACCATAATTCACGTAGTCTAGATATACTATATGTATTCCATGGTTTATCATGACTAGCAAAATGAACAATGACAGGTGGATTATCATCTAGCCGTTCACATTCCTGAGCCAGACGAAAAGTATCAGTACCAACCATATAATTATATGTTTCATCTAATGCTAGCCAATTATCCTCAAAGTAAATATTTAAAATACTCTGATCCCCAAGATGAACAGCTTGATTCTGCTCTGCAGCTAATTCCAATAAACTATTAACAATAGAATGCTCTTTCCATTTTGCAGTATCCATCAGCAAAACTCCGGCATTAAATCCAGATTCTCTTCCTTCATAGGCATAGACATCATCAACAGCACCAATTGAATATCCTTTGAGATTCAACTTAAACAGAGAGGTCAACTCCCCTGTTACAATGATATCCGAATCAAGATACAGTACTCTATCAGAATCAACTACTTCTGTCGCAAAAAATCGAAAATAAGTAGCGTAATTTATATGAGGTCCTGTTTTATATCCTTCAAAAAGTTCTTTATCAAAGTGTACATTGTGAATTGTAGAATTCACAACTTCCATTTTTCTCCCCAATAATTTGAACCATTCAGGAGCTATATCACTATTAAGAATATAAAAATCAACATCTCTATTATGATACAATACAGATTTTATTGTCGTTTCAAGCTGAATTAGATAGGCATTATCAGCCACTAATACAATGGATTTTCTCATAGTTTTCTTTCTCTCATATAAAACTTAATTGCTTCTACTAAATCTTCTGTTTTTTTATCTGAATAGAGTCCTGCATAACAATCATCAGTTAGTTCTTGGTATCGACTACTTTCAAAACTAAGCATCGGTTTATTGTATTTCTTCACCAAATCATAAATATATACTAATTTCTGATCTAAATTCAAATCCAAATAAATATCTGAACTCTTTAGGAGTTCTTCTACCAAAATAGGAAAAGAATTAGGATAAAGGGTTACATTTTGATATTTAGATAATCTCTTTAATTCATCCGACATAAAAGTATGAGCAGCAATATAAAAATGTACTTCTGGTAATTGTTCAACTAGATAATCAATTTTTTCTACACACCAAGAATTAGTTAAATTCATACAAGTTAATTTTGGTTTATAAATATCTGCAGAATAAAATACACCCTTTTCTTTCCAGCTAGATACTATATAATCCCATTCCATAAAAGAGTATTTCCACCACTCTTCTCTCAAACGTCCAACAGAAAACTGTTTCCATGGTTTGTCAGGAGAAATATAGTGCAAAATTTTTGGAAGAGGTGTTAATGGAATTTCAAAAATAAAAGCATGATTCTTTTCAGCTGCACCAGCATCAAAACCTATTTGAAAATTATAGGTATCCTCTAGCTGGTAACAACTATTTTGAAAAAGAATATTGAGAATAGACTGATCTCCTTCTCCCACATTTTCATGTTCTTTCTCAGTTAATTCAACTAACTGCTGACGAATATTATCTAATTTCCATTTTTTGTTGTTAATCAACAAAACCCCCGCATTGAAGCCAACTCCAGCTCCAAAGCAAGAACGAGCTGCAGCCAAGTAATTTTCACCTAAATCTAATTCAAACAGAGGAGTCAAATCACCAGTTACAACCAAATCACTATCAAGATAAAGAACTTTATCCTCTGCTACAAAATCTGGAATAAAATAGCGTGCAAAGGTCATGTGATTGATATGTGGCAGTTTATTTGACCAGTTCATTTGAAACTGTTGTCCGATTAACTTGCAATCAATCAAGTCGCCACCCGTCTCTTGTAAATATATTCTTAATCTACTAAACCATTCCTGGGGAATATCTTGATTTAGTACATAAACTTTCACATGACTATTGTGCCTACAAAGTGACTTTATTGCCGTTTCGATTTGTCTAATATATGCGTAATCTCCTGCAAATACTACAGATTTCTTATCTTGTAACATTTCATCTTCTCTCTATCTTAATTTTCAGTTATATTTATTACCATTCAATAAATAGTCTAACATTTCTAAACGTTTTGTTTCCACATTATCCTTAAGTTCTCGTTGAATTGCAATATCATGACGATATTTCAAATAGAACTTCATCTGGTCTAAATATTTACTGATATCATATCCTTTTAGTGCTAGCACGGCAATTCGTTCTAACCTAAAATCACAATCGTCACGCATCATCTTCGGTGAATAAGAATTCGAAAGTCCTTCTTTCCCAACTCTATACCAATACAAAACTTTATTAACATAGGTTACTTTCTCAACCTGCATAAATAGTTTATAATTGGTTCCTATATCCTCACACACCCGACCAAATGGAAACTGAACTTCTTGAAATAATTCCCTTTTAAATAGAATTCCCCAAGAAGTTAAAAAGCTCATATCATATCCCTCTAATAAAGGAAGTTCTTCCATTAGAAGCTTTGAATTATAATTTTTTACATAATAATCGGAGTCAGATACATGAATATAGAATAAGCCATCTGACTCATTATAGGTTGAATAAGTTGAAACAACAATTTCAGAATGCTGCTCCTTCAAAGTTTCTATAAGAATTGATAAATACTCTTCAGTAACCCAATCATCTGAATCTACAAATGTAATATAATCTCCTTTAGATCTCTCGATTCCAAAATTACGTGCATCCGAAAGTCCTCCATTCTCTTTTTCAAAATAGTGGAAACGACTGTCACGATCAGAATATTCTCGACAAATCACTCCTGAATTATCTGTAGAGCCATCATTTACTAATAAAACTTCAAAATTTTGATAGTTCTGTTTCGATAAACTGTCTAGACAGCTAGCAATAAATGGTTCTACGTTATAAACTGGTACTATAACACTTATTAAATCTTTCATACTTCTCTCTTTGATAAATCAACTAAAATCTGACTATTATACGTTTCATCCTCAATGAACTCAATATCTTGATCAAAATTATACTCTGCTGTATGTTTATGTGAAAATTTAACCTTGGTTTTAGCCCCCATCTTCATCCACTCATATTCTGAATCGATATGGCCGATATCCAATACCTGATGACCTTTTCGACTCAAATGATAAGCTAAAACTTTGGCTGTAGGACCAAGCATACATAAAATCAAGCGACCAGCCGCATGCTTTTCAATTTCTTGTTCAATTTCATGAACTCTAGAAAACGCACTATGAGAAGGACAAATAATTCGTTTGATAGAATTTGCCTCATCGAACAAATCATTTCCCACACCTGACCGAGAAGTTGCACCTTCAACTATCAGTAAATCACGGTTTTTCCAGATACTTTTCAATTTTTCAAATTGAGCTTTTGCTTGACTCTTGTCTTCAAAATCAATATAAGGGCGAGATACAAAGGTTGAGCCATACCATGAATCACTACACAATTCTCTGTAAAAATCCATATAATGATCCATATGATCTTTCCAAAATGGAATTGCCCAATATGTAAACCTGAAACGATCTGTAAAGGCATCAGGAAGGCACAAAACTAATTCTTTTCGACTTTCTTGGCCGATAATATCTCTCATAGTTGAAACCAACTCTTCATCATAATCCTGGTAGGGAATCGAATGCCCTGCAAGCATATTAATTTCTCCATCCCCAAAACGAATCAAAGAAGACTTGTTCTCAATAATATAATCTAAGGTTTCATCTATCCCTTTTACTTGAATTGGATTCAGCTGTTTCTCTAGAATGTCCTTATTTATCAATTTTTGTAAATCAACCAACATTCGTTCAGGATGTTCACTAGAATACAATCTTTGACCATTATTTCCGTTTTGAGATTTATAAAAGGCTAGTATTGGTTTAGATAGATGAGTCATTTCAGCAACGATATCAACCGTTGAAGTCAGTAAATTGATATCTAAGTAAACATCCATATTTTCCTTCAACCCTTCTAGCTTATCTCTAGAAATTGCTGGATAGAGTTGAATATTAGGATAACGATTAGATAAATCATATAATTTTGGTCCCATATCTGTCCAAGCCGCAACTTGAAAAACAACATTAGGTAAGTGTTCAGCCAAATAATCCAGTTGTTCAATATCCTGAGAACCCGTAAACGTTAAACAAGTCAAACTTGGGAGTTGTTTAAAGCAGGTTAGATGTCCATTTTTCTTAAAATCTTTAATTGCATCAATCATAAAGGAAACTTTCCCATTTTCAAAAACGATTTGTCCTAAATCTCCGTGTTGAGTCGATTGAAAAGCTACTAGCGTTTTTTCTTGTTCTTTCAAAGATTTTAAAAAGTTCTCATCTGCACTACCATGATTGATATCCAAATATAGATTTGTTGACTGTTTCAGCTTATCTAATACAGGAGGAACAATCTGTGGATGCAATCTCACATTATCATATACAGCTAATTTTGTTAATTCATCACCCATATCTGTCCAAGCCGCGATATGAAATACTACATCTGGAAGAGCTGTGACTAACTCCTCAATTCCTTCTAAATCTTGGGAATTCGTTAAAGTAAAACAAGAAAATTCCTTATCTAAAGACGAGGTCAGTTCAAACTCCCCTATATGATGTTGTAAGATTTTAGTCCACTCCAAATCATGAAATTCCCACCATAAATCACGATAACGATTGGCTATCAAGGTAGTCCAAGGCTTTCGGTAGGTCGTAAAATGAATCACAACTGGTTTGTCATTAAAGGCCAGATGTTCCTGCCAATTATTATACAAAGCAACACCATCATGTCCTACTTGTAAATTATAAGCTCGATCTAGCTCTAACCAATCATCTTGCAAGACCTGATTGAAAATCGTTTGATCACCATTAAAATGCTCAAAACGTCCTTCTTCAACTTCTTTCGTTGTTCGGATGGACTGTTCAATTAGTCGTTCTTTTAGTTTCTCTTGACGCCATTTTTCATTATTGATTAGTAGAACACCAGTATTAAAACCTTGACCATTTGCATCTCTAATCGCTGCTATATAACGTTCTTCTATATCCTGCTCAAATAGATTGTCTAATTTATCATTGATAATTAAATTACAATCTAAATATAAAACCGTATTTTCTTGTATATAATCTGGGATAAAATATCTAGCATAAGCAATCGAACTAATGTGAGCTTGTTTTTTCCAATTCTGAAACACAGCCTGTTCTGGCAACTTCACATCTATAATCTCACTACCTAGCATGCGAGCTATTTTGCGTGGTTTGCGAAACCAATCTGGCATAATATCTTGATTTAAAATATAAATCTTAACATCTCGATTGTGGTATAGAATAGATTTTATGGTTGTTTCTAACTGCGTGGTGTAATTACGATCACCAGCTAATACAATTGTTTTAATCATCTTGTTCTCTTAATCAATTCCTAAGTGATAGATTGCATCTACCAATAACTTTTTAGTGAAATAACCTTCTTTTAGCAGATAGCTAAATGTCTTGATCCGATTCGTCATTTCTTGATATTCTTGTACATTCATTTTATCAACTATCTCATGAACCTCTTCTAGACTATCCGCCACAAATCCCAAGCCTTGATCTACTATAAACTTAGCAGTTGATAAGCTACTCGGTACAATGACTGGGATACCAGCTGTCAGATAGGTACTAACCTTATGAGATATATTTAAGGTATAGTATTGGTTACTTTCTCCATCATTTTGATGAGTTCCCCAGACAAGACCAAAGCCACCTTTTGATAATTCTAGCAATAATTCCTCGTCTTTTTTCCATCCTTCGATACTGAGATTTCTAGCATTGGAACTCGCTTCTCCTTTATTTGAAAATACTCTTAAAGGCGTATCTTGAGACCAATTTTGTAAGTCTGGAAAACGTTCTAAACTTCCAGCAAAAAAGAGTTCTTTTTTAAAAGCTGGGGTGTATAAAGATAAATCATGAGGATGATCCCACATACCTTGAACGAGAATCTTCTTAGTTATCAATCCTTCTTCAATCAGACGTTCTTTCATCCTCTCTGATGGAACGATCAAAACATCTGATAGATTATACATATACATGTATTCTTTCATGAGATAATAGTTACTATCAAACATGAGGGGAACAACATCATGAATAAAGCAAACAATCTTTACTTGCATGTCCTTTAATTTATCAAACAAGACTCGATCAAACTCAAAGCCATTCCAAGTAGGAGACTGAAAGACTAGGACATCTCCAATAGAGATACTAGCCATAATGCCGTCCAAACGCTTATTCATTTCAGATGGGCTATCTGAAGCAATATTGTAAAAATAAATACCAACTTCTCTAAATCCCAGTTGACTTGCTATTTTTTGTACAGCATTTTGAGCTAGAATAACGGTGCTATCACCAGCCATACCATATAAGTTTGTTAAATGTAGTTTCATATTGTATTATCTCATTTTTTATTAATATTTACGGAAGTAAAGACAATTTTTCCATCATTCTTCTATAAATCTCTGTGAACTGCATATTTTGTTCTTCTAATTTTGCTATTACTCTTTGTAATCTATTTTTATAAATCAAAATATGATTGGTCAAGTCATAATTCAAACTGGATAAAATAGCTAGTTTTTCTTCCCTAGCCTCGATTTCATCATACATACGCTTTTCACTCCATATATCCGATAAAGTACCAGTCAAACCAACACGGTACCAATAAATATAACTATTTAAATAGACAACCCGTGAAGCCTTTAGGAGTACTTTCCACGTCCAGTAAGTATCTTCCGCAATTTTTCCTAAAGGAAATGGCAAATTTTCTAATAGCTCTCTCTTGAATAATTTCAAATAAGCTACAGTCCAATTCCCATTTCTCATTTCTTCGACACCTTCTCTATCTATGATTTCTTTTCCTTCTATCATTTCAAGAGAATCATCTGGATTAGAATCATAAAACAAATATTGGCAACGTGATTCATCGTAACAATTATAACGTCCGATACTAATATCCGCATTTTCTTTTTTCAATGCATCATATAACTGTTGTAAAGCATCATGTTCCAACCAATCATCAGAATCTACAAAAGTAAGATAGGAACCTTTTGATTGTCTTATTCCATAATTACGTGCGTCTGATAGGCCTCCATTTTCTTTTTCAAAATATTTGAAACGAGAATCTTTCTCAACATACTCTCTACAAATGTCTGCTGAATTGTCTGGTGAACCATCATTGATTAATAGACACTCAAAATTTTGATAAGTCTGATTCAGAATACTATCCAGACACTGTCGCAAATATTTTTCAACATTATAAATTGGAACTATAATACTAATTAATTCGTCTGCCATAAACTTATTCTCCTATGAATTGTCTAATAGCCTCTACCATTTCCTTTGGCTCTTTTGAAGACAATATCTGACTTCGATTATTTGTATCATGACTGGTATTATCAAAAGCAAATATTGGTTTCGATAGGTCATGAACTTTTGAAATTATATTATCTATTTCCCGATTATGATTGATATCTAAATAAAAATCTAACTTACTCAGCATTTCTTGAGATTGATACGGTGTATAATTGGGA
>CAUOWW010000039.1:0-15677 GCA_963508345.1 uncultured bacterium | reverse complement strand
TTTAGACTAATCTCCACTTTGGATAGGCAAGTGGAAGTTACTTTGAGAAATTACCGAATTTGATTTTCGAAGAGTATAAATAGCTTAGTGATAGAAGAAAATAGGGAAATATGGTATAATGAAACGATAGATTTTTGAATAGGAATAAGATCATGTTTGGATTTTTTAAGAAAGATAAGGCTGTGGAAGTAGAAGTTCCGACACAGGTTCCTGCTCATATCGGCATCATCATGGATGGGAATGGTCGTTGGGCTAAAAAACGTATGCAACCGCGAGTCTTCGGACACAAGGCGGGCATGGAAGCATTGCAAACTGTGACCAAGGCAGCCAACAAACGGGGCGTCAAGGTGATTACAGTTTATGCTTTTTCTACGGAAAATTGGACCCGTCCAGATCAGGAAGTCAAGTTTATCATGAACTTGCCAGTAGAGTTTTATGATAATTATGTCCCGGAATTGCATGCGAATAATGTTAAGATTCAAATGATTGGGGAAACGGACCGCCTGCCTAAGCAAACCTTTGAAGCTCTGACCAAGGCTGAGGAATTGACTAAGAACAACACAGGATTGATTCTTAATTTTGCCCTCAACTATGGGGGACGTGCTGAGATTACACAGGCTCTTAAGTTGATTTCCCAGGATGTGTTAGATGCCAAAATCAACCCAGGTGACATCACAGAGGAATTGATTGGCAACTATCTCTTTACTCAGCATTTACCTAAGGAGTTACGAGACCCAGACTTAATTATTCGGACTAGTGGAGAATTGCGCTTGAGCAATTTCCTTCCATGGCAGGGAGCCTACAGTGAGCTCTATTTTACGGATACCTTGTGGCCTGATTTTGATGAGGTAGCCTTGCAGGAAGCTATTCTTGCCTACAATCGTCGTCATCGCCGATTTGGAGGAGTTTAGGAGGAGATATGACAAAGGATTTACAAAAAAGAACCTTGTTCGCAGGGATTGCCTTGGCTATTTTCCTACCAATTTTAATGATTGGTGGCCTTTTGCTTCAGATCGCCATCGGAATCATAGCCATGCTAGCCATGCATGAACTTTTGAAGATGAGAGGTTTAGAGACCATGACTATGGAGGGGCTCTTGACCCTCTTTGCAACCTTTGCCTTGACCATTCCCTTAGAGAATTACCTGACTTTTTTGCCAGTTGATGGGAATGTGGTTGCCTATAGTGTGTTGATTTCAATCATGTTAGGAACGACCGTTTTTAGCAAGTCATATACGATTGAGGATGCTGTTTTCCCTCTTGCTATGAGTTTCTATGTGGGCTTTGGTTTTAATGCTCTATTAGATGCTAGAATTGCAGGTTTAGATAAGGCACTATTAGCCTTGTGTATTGTTTGGGCAACAGATAGTTGTGCTTATCTTGTAGGGATGAGATACGGTAAACGAAAATTAGCGCCAAGGGTATCACCCAATAAAACCTTTGAGGGATCTTTTGGTGGTATTTTAGGAGCTATCTTGATAACAATTGTCTTTATGATTTTTGATAGGACAGTTGCTCTTCCGTATGGAATTTACAAGATGTCAGTCTTTGCTATTTTCTTCAGCATTGCTGGACAATTTGGTGACTTACTAGAAAGTTCGATCAAGCGTCACTTTGGTGTTAAGGATTCTGGGAAATTTATTCCTGGACATGGTGGTGTTTTGGATCGTTTTGATAGTATGTTGCTTGTATTTCCAATCATGCACTTATTTGGACTCTTTTAATCAAAAGACGGAGGAAATACTATGCTCGGAATTTTAACCTTTATTCTGGTTTTTGGAATTATTGTAGTGGTGCACGAGTTCGGACACTTCTACTTTGCCAAGAAATCAGGAATTCTAGTGCGTGAATTTGCCATCGGTATGGGACCCAAAATCTTTGCTCACATTGGTAAGGACGGGACGGCCTATACCATTCGAATCTTACCTCTGGGTGGCTATGTCCGTATGGCTGGTTGGGGCGATGATACGACTGAAATCAAGACAGGAACTCCTGTCAGTTTGACCCTTACTGATGATGGTAAAGTTAAACGCATCAATCTCTCAGGTAAAAAATTGGATCAAACAGCCCTCCCTATGCAGGTGACCCAATTTGACTTTGAAGATAAGCTCTTTATCAAGGGCTTGGTTCTGGAAGAAGAAAAAACCTTTGCAGTGGATCATGATGCAACGGTTGTAGAATTAGATGGAACTGAGGTTCGGATTGCTCCTCTAGATGTTCAATATCAAAATGCTACTATCTGGGGGAAACTCATTACTAACTTTGCAGGCCCTATGAATAACTTTATCTTAGGTGTCGTTGTTTTTTGGATTTTAATCTTTATGCAGGGTGGCGTCAGAGATGTTGATACCAACCAGTTTCATGTCATGCCCCAAGGGGCCTTGGCCAAGGTGGGAGTGCCAGAAACGGCACAAATTACCAAGATTGGCTCACATGAGATTAACAACTGGGGAAGCTTGATTCAGGCTGTGGAAACAGAAACCAAAGATAAGACGGCACCGACCTTGGATGTGACTATTTCCGAAAAGGGTAGTGACAAACAAGTCACTGTTACTCCTGAAGAAAATCAAGGTCGTTACCTTCTAGGTGTTCAACCGGGAATTAAGTCGGACTTTCTATCCATGTTTGTGGGTGGTTTCACAACCGCTGCTGACTCAGCTCTCCGAATTCTATCAGCTCTGAAAAATCTGATTTTCCAACCGGATTTGAACAAGCTAGGTGGACCTGTTGCCATCTTTAAGGCAAGTAGTGATGCTGCTAAAAATGGAATTGAGAACGTCTTGTACTTCTTGGCAATGATTTCCATCAATATCGGGATTTTTAATCTTATTCCGATTCCAGCTCTGGATGGTGGTAAGATTGTTCTCAATATCCTGGAAGCCATCCGCCGCAAACCATTGAAACAAGAAACTGAAACCTATGTCACCTTGGCCGGAGTGGTCATCATGGTTGTCTTGATGATTGCTGTGACCTGGAATGACATTATGCGACTCTTTTTTAGATAATCGAGGAATATTATGAAACAAAGTAAAATGCCTATCCCAACGCTTCGCGAAATGCCAAGTGATGCTCAAGTTATCAGCCATGCTCTTATGTTGCGTGCTGGTTATGTTCGCCAAGTTTCTGCAGGTGTTTATTCTTACCTACCACTTGCCAACCGTGTGATTGAAAAAGCTAAAAACATCATGCGCCAAGAATTCGACAAGATTGGTGCCGTTGAGATGTTGGCTCCTGCCCTTCTTAGTGCAGAATTGTGGCGTGAATCAGGTCGTTACGAAACTTATGGTGAAGACCTTTACAAACTAAAAAACCGCGAAAAATCAGACTTTATCCTAGGCCCAACTCACGAAGAAACCTTTACAGCTATTGTCCGTGATTCTGTTAAGTCTTACAAGCAATTGCCACTTAATCTTTATCAAATCCAGCCTAAGTATCGTGATGAAAAACGCCCACGTAATGGACTTCTCCGTACACGTGAGTTTATCATGAAGGATGCTTACAGTTTCCACGCTAACTATGATAGCTTGGATAGTGTTTATGATGAGTATAAGGCTGCTTATGAGCGTATTTTCACTCGTAGTGGCTTAGACTTCAAGGCTATCATCGGTGACGGTGGAGCCATGGGTGGTAAGGATAGCCAAGAATTTATGGCCATTACACCTGCTCGTACAGACCTTGACCGCTGGGTTGTCTTGGACAAGTCAGTTGCCTCATTTGATGAAATTCCTGCAGAAGTGCAAGAAGAAATCAAGGCAGAATTGCTCAAATGGATGGTTTCTGGTGAAGACACCATTGCCTACTCAAGTGAGTCTAGCTATGCGGCTAACTTGGAAATGGCAACAAACGAGTACAAACCAAGCAACCGTGTTGTCGCTGAAGAAGAAGTAACTCGTGTTGCAACACCAGATGTTAAATCAATTGATGAAGTTGCAGCCTTCCTCAATGTTCCAGAAGAACAAACAATTAAAACCCTCTTCTACATGGCAGATGGTGAGCTTGTTGCAGCCCTTCTAGTTGGAAATGACCAACTCAACGAAGTTAAATTGAAAAACTATTTGGGAGCAGATTTCTTTGACGTTGCGAGTGAAGAAGAAGTTGCGAATCTTGTTCAAGCAGGATTTGGTTCACTTGGACCAGTTGGTTTGCCAGAGAATGTTAAAATTATTGCAGATCGTAAGGTGCAAGATGTTCGCAATGCAGTTGTGGGTGCTAACGAAGATGGTTACCACTTGACTGGTGTGAATCCAGGTCGCGACTTTACTGCAGAATATGTGGATATCCGTGAAGTCCGTGAGGGTGAAATTTCTCCAGACGGACAAGGTGTCCTTAACTTTGCGCGTGGTATCGAAATTGGTCACATCTTCAAACTCGGCACTCGCTATTCAGCAAGCATGGGAGCAGATGTTTTGGATGAAAATGGCCGTGCTGTGCCAATTATCATGGGATGTTACGGTATCGGTGTCAGCCGTCTCCTTTCAGCAGTGATGGAGCAACACGCTCGCCTCTTTGTTAACAAAACGCCAAAAGGTGAATACCGTTACGCTTGGGGAATCAACTTCCCTAAAGAATTGGCACCATTTGATGTGCACTTGATTACTGTTAATATCAAGGATGAAGAAGCGCAAGTCTTGACAGAAAAGCTTGAAGCAAGCTTGATGGGAGCTGGTTATGAAGTCTTAACGGACGATCGTAACGAACGTGTCGGAGTTAAATTTAGCGACAGCGACTTGATTGGATTGCCAATCCGTATCACTGTTGGGAAGAAAGCGGCCGATGGCATCGTAGAAGTGAAGATTAAAGCGACTGGTGACACCATCGAAGTTCATGCAGATAACTTGCTTGAAACGCTTGAAATCCTCAGCAAGAAATAAAAACTATAATCAGAAGAAAAACAAGGAAAAAATGTAACTAGTTTTTACCTTGTTTTTTCTGTATAATGGGAAAAATGAGTAGATAAAGAGGTAAATGTATGCTAAGATTTCCAAAGGATTTTGTCTGGGGATCCTCCACTTCTGGCCCGCAGACAGAAGGATGTGTAGCTGGTGACGGCAAGGGAGATAATCTCTGGGATTATTGGTACCAAGTGGAGCCACATCGTTACTATAATGGGATTGGTCCAGATAAAACATCAACCTTTTATGAAAACTGGGAAAAGGATATTGAGCTACTGTTAGAGACTGGTCACACGGCCTTTCGGACTTCTATTCAGTGGTCACGGATTTTTCCACAAGGTTGTGGAAAAGTCAATCCTCAAGGTGTAGACTTTTATCGTAAGGTTTTTGAGGCTATTAAGGCCAAAGGGATTCGTCTTTTAGTCAATCTCTACCACTTTGATTTGCCTTTTGCTCTTCAAGAAGCTGGTGATGGTTGGGAAAATAAGGCGACGGTCTCAGTCTATGAAGACTATGCTCGTTTTTGTTTTGAGACTTATGGAGATCTAGTGGATCAATGGATTACCTTTAACGAGCCCATCGTTCCTGTAGAATTTGGCTATTTTTACGATGCCCATTATCCACATAAGGTGGATGCAGAGGCAGCAGTTAAAGTAGCCTATCATACACAATTGGCTAGCAGTCGGGCGGTTAAGGCCTGTCATGAACTCTTGCCTGATTCCAAGATTGGGATTGTTCTCAACTTGACACCGGCTTATCCACGTAGCCAGCATCCTGCTGATGTCAAGGCTGCTCGTATTGCGGACCTTTTTCAGGCCCAATCCTTCTTAGATCCGTCTGTTTTGGGGACTTATCCACAGGAGTTGGTAGAAATCTTGCATGAACACGGTCTCTTGCCTGATGCTACAGAGAAGGAGTTGAAGCTCATTCGTGACAATACAGTGGACTTCCTTGGTGTTAACTACTATCAACCTTTACGTGTTATGGCGCCTCGATTTGCTAAGCATCCAGAGAGTCCACTCTTGCCAGAACATTTTTACGAGCCTTATGTGATGCCTGGACGTAAAATCAATCCTCATCGTGGCTGGGAGATTTATGAGCAAGGGATTTATGACATTGCCCAAAATATCAAGGAAAATTATGGTAATATTGAGTGGATGTTGACAGAGAATGGTATGGGTGTTGAAGGGGAAGAAAAATTCCGTCAAGATGGAATGATTCAAGATGATTACCGTATTGACTTTGTAAAAGGTCATCTTCGTGAACTGCACCGTGCCATTGAAGACGGAGCCAATTGTAAGGGCTACTTAATTTGGACCTTTATTGACTGCTGGTCATGGCTCAATAGTTATAAAAATCGCTATGGTTTGGTCGAATTAGACTTGGAAACGCAAGAACGTCGTCTGAAGAAATCAGGGCACTGGTTCAAGGAATTAAGCGATAATAATGGATTTTAAAAAGGACTCTGACTGATTATTCTAATTGGTCAGAGCTTTTTACTTACAAGAAGTTGATTTGAACTATACCAATTTTTACTATTGACAAGTGAAAGAAACAAGTATATACTGTTTTTGCTAATTCTATAAAAGAGGAATTAGACTATACCAATTTTAAGGAGAAAGCACAGCTTGTCTGTGTCGTATATACTATGTGTGGAATTGTTGGTGTTGTTGGAAACACAAATGCAACTGATATTTTGATTCAAGGGCTTGAAAAGCTCGAATACCGTGGCTATGATTCTGCGGGGATTTTTGTCCTAGGTGGTGCTGAAAGCCATCTAGTCAAGGCTGTAGGTCGTATTGCAGAATTGTCTGCCAAGACAGCTGGTGTTGAGGGAACAACTGGTATCGGACATACTCGTTGGGCAACTCACGGGAAACCAACTGAGGACAATGCTCACCCCCACCGCTCTGAGACAGAACGTTTTGTCTTGGTTCATAATGGGGTGATTGAGAACTACCTTGAAATCAAGGAAGAATACCTTGCAGGTCACCACTTCAAGGGGCAAACAGATACGGAAATCGCCGTTCACTTGATTGGAAAATTTGCGGAAGAAGATGGCTTGTCAGTTCTTGAAGCCTTCAAAAAAGCTCTTCACATCATCCGTGGTTCTTATGCCTTTGCCTTGGTTGACTCACAAGATCCTGAAGTCATCTACGTAGCTAAGAATAAATCACCACTTTTGATTGGTCTTGGGGAAGGCTATAACATGGTCTGCTCAGATGCTATGGCTATGATTCGTGAGACCAACCAATACATGGAAATCCATGACCAAGAGTTGGTAATCGTCAAGGCGGATAGCGTGGAAGTTCAAGACTATGATGGCAACAGTCGTGAGCGTGCTAGCTATACTGCGGAGCTCGACTTATCAGATATTGGTAAGGGAACTTACCCTTACTATATGCTTAAGGAAATTGATGAGCAACCAACTGTTATGCGTAAACTCATCCAAGCCTACACAGATGAGGCAGGTCAAGTTGTCGTAGATCCAGCTATCATCAAGGCTGTTCAAGATGCAGACCGCATCTACATCCTTGCAGCTGGAACATCTTACCACGCAGGATTTGCTTCTAAGAAGATGTTGGAAGAATTGACAGATACGCCAGTTGAACTTGGAATTTCATCTGAGTGGGGCTATGGTATGCCACTTCTTAGCAAGAAACCACTCTTCATCTTTATCAGCCAGTCTGGTGAAACAGCGGATAGTCGTCAGGTTTTGGTCAAGGCTAATGAAATGGGAATCCCAAGCTTGACAGTGACAAACGTACCAGGCTCAACTCTTTCACGTGAAGCCAACCATACCATGCTTCTTCACGCAGGACCTGAAATTGCCGTGGCATCAACCAAGGCTTATACAGCACAAATTGCAGCCCTTGCCTTCCTGGCAAAAGCAGTAGGAGAAGCAAATGGCAATGCCAAAGCGCAAGCCTTTGATTTGGTGCATGAATTGTCAATTGTAGCTCAGTCTATCGAATCAACTCTTTCAGAGAAAGAAACCATCGAAGCCAAGGTTCGTGAGCTTCTTGAAACAACTCGCAACGCCTTTTACATCGGACGTGGTCAAGATTACTACGTAGCTATGGAAGCAAGCCTTAAACTCAAAGAGATTTCTTACATCCAGTGTGAAGGCTTTGCGGCAGGAGAACTCAAGCACGGAACTATTGCCTTGATTGAAGAAGGAACGCCTGTCTTGGCCCTCTTGTCAGATCCAGTTCTTGCCAACCATACTCGTGGAAATATCCAAGAGGTCGCAGCCCGTGGTGCCAAAGTCCTCACTATTGCAGAAGAAAATGTTGCCAAAGATACAGACGACATCGTTCTTACGACTGTACACCCTTACCTCTCACCAATTTCAATGGTTGTACCAACGCAATTGGTCGCTTACTTTGCAACACTCCACCGTGGACTTGATGTAGACAAACCGCGTAACCTTGCTAAATCAGTAACGGTAGAATAAGCTAAAAAAAGTCTAGTTATCTAGGCTTTTTCTTGTGAGCAAATTGGTTGCTTGTACTCAAGATTCGTGTTAGAATAATTTTTCAAAATGAAGGACAGAGGTAGACAAGGAGAATCGCAATGGTAGAATTGGGAATTTCAACATTTGGGGAAACAACGGAGCTTGAAGGGACTGGGCAAGCTTACAGTCATGCCGAACGTATTCGCCAGTTGGTGGCAGAGATTGAACTGGCTGACAAGGTTGGTTTGGATGTATATGGGATTGGTGAGCACCATCGAGCGGATTTTGCGGTATCTGCGCCAGAGATTGTCCTGGCAGCTGGGGCAGTCAATACCAAGAAAATCCGTTTGACCAGTGCAGTCAGCATTCTCTCGAGCATGGATCCGATTCGTTTGTTCCAACAATATGCTACTATCGATGCTTTGTCAAATGGACGTGCGGAGATTATGGCCGGAAGGGGTTCTTTCACGGAATCTTTTCCTCTATTTGGTTATGACTTAAAAGACTACGAAGCTCTCTTTGATGAGAAATTGGCCTTGCTCCAATTAGTCAATGAAAAGACCAAACTAGACTGGCAAGGGCGCTTGACCCAAACACTCTCTGGCAAAGAAGTTTATCCTCGTCCAGTTCAGGACAAATTACCCTTGTGGATAGCGACAGGTGGTCATGTCGAATCAACAGTGAAGATTGCTCAGGCAGGCCTACCGATTGTTTATGCCATTATTGGCGGCAATCCGCGTTATTTTAAAAAGTTGATTCAGGCTTATCGTGAGATTGGGAGCGAAGCGGGTCATGCCAGTCATGAACTAAAGGTTGGAGCTCATTCTTGGGGTTGGATTGCTGATGATGGCGAGCAAGCGGTGAAAGATTATTTCCATCCGACCAAGCAAGTGGTGGATGCTATTTCCAAAGACCGTCCGCATTGGCAGGAGTTGCGTTATGAGCAATATTTGGAGCAAGTTGGGCCAAATGGTGCTATGTTTGTGGGCAATCCAGATCAGGTGACAGAAAAATTGATTCGCATGACTGAAGATTTAGGCTTGGACCGCTTCATTCTCCATCTACCGCTTGGTTCCATGCCTCATGACCAGGTTCTGAGAGCTATTGAACTCTTCGGCACGCAAGTGGCTCCAAAAGTACGGGCTTATTTTGCCATGAAAGAGGCTTAATAAAAAATACTAATCAAATGTATTATAACCACAAATATTGTACAAAAAATAATCCCCCGAGACTTAATGCTTGGGAGATTTTTCTATAGGAGGGCTAGTTTAGTTCTCTTTTTTGTTTTTTAGCAAGAACCCGAGACCTAGAAGGGCGAGGAGACTAATTCCTGCAAACAGGAGTTTGTGATCGTTTTTGGTTCCTGTATTTGGAAGTTCAGCTTGTTTAGCTGGGGTTGCAGGTATATTTTCCTTGCTAGAGTTTTCTACAGCTCCGTTTTGAATAGCTTCACTTACAGATGATGCTTGTGCTTCTTGTGCTGGTTGTGAAACTTGTGTAGTTTGTGAATCAGTTGGAGCTTGGCTAGGTTTATCTTCTGTATCAGCTACTTTCGCATCTGGTTTTGCAGAATCAGGTTTAGTTTGTGGAGCTGGAGCTGGATTTGGATTTTGATGTTCAGGTTTGTTTGATAGGTTTGGAATATTACTTGTACTGTGCTCTTGACCTTGTTCTTGTCTAGAATTCGGAAGGTCAGATTTTGGTTTATCTTCCATAGCTGGACGGCTTTGAGAGACTCGAAGAACAGTAGCTGTAAGGGCATTCAATTTCAAGCCTTTTTCAGTCCATTCAAGTCCTTTCGGGTTGGCAATTCCAACTGGTCCTGCTTGGTTTTCATCTGCTAAAACTTCAGCATTTCTTAGATGTGCAAAGGCAGTTCCCAAATTAAATTCGCGAGCTTTTTCGTCCGCATTGACAAAGACTGCGTAGATATCTCCGTTTGGAGCAGTGATTTGGTAGCCAATCACTACATCTTCTTTTTCCACACCATTTTGGCCTGGGACAGTGATGAGGTGGACACGGTCCTTGATATCTTTAAGACTCTTGAGTCGGAAGGCATCTGTAGATTGACGAAGGGCAATCAACCCTTTCATATAGTCACGACTCTTGACATTTTCAGGATATGCTTTTCCATCTGTAGCCTTAGTCCAGTCAAACTTGTTGATGGCATCACTAGAATCGTAAGAGTCATGGATGAAGTAAGGATAGTCAAATGGATTGCCGTCCTTATCACGCAACAAGTGAGATTTGTTTGGAACTTTATCCTCTGCTACTGGAGTCTTGTAGGCTGGGTCACGGAATTGTTTGGTACGTCCATATTCCTGACCAGAGTGGATAAATGGAGTTCCTTGAGCTGTCAAGACCATGAGATTTCCAAGTCGCAAACGACGGTGGATTTCAGCATAGTTCTCAGCCTTGCTTGGGTCTTTTTTGATAGACTGGGCAATGATGTCAAAGAGGGTCAAGTTATCATGGGCTGCGATGTATTGGATGACATCTCCAGGGCTGTCTGCTTCAAAGTTGGTTGGTTGAGCAATGAGATTTTTGAAGATAGTGTTGATATCACGCTTGCCACCTGTGATAAAGGCAGGTTGACCTTCGTTTGGATAACCAGACTTGAGGTTGTTACGGATGTCATCTGAAAAGACAGCGACAGTATCGGTATGTTTCATCCAATCTTGGTCAGCAGCTTTAGTAGGCATATTTTCATCACCAGCATAGGTTCTCCAACCTTCACCTAGCATGATGAGGTTTGGATTGAGGGCGCGTGCAGCCTTGTAAGCTTCTTCGATAGAAGCGGCGTCATGGTCTCCCATCATATCGAAGCGGAATCCATCCACTTTGTAGGTATCAACTAGATATTTGATAGAATCAACAAGGAGGCGTTTGGTCATATGGTGAGTTGTCCCCAAACGTCCACCACCAAAGCTAGTTCGAGGTGTTCCATCGGCATCCATAAAGTGATAGTAGTTTGGTTCCAAATCTTCAAAGATATCGACTTTGGCTGTATGGTTATACACTACGTCCAGGATGGCTCCCATGCCACGTTTGTGGATTTCGTTGATGAGGTTTTTGAATTCTGCGATTCGTTTTTCTGGATTCTTAGGATCGCTTGAGTACATACCAGTCAAGGAGAAGTAGTTTTGAGGGTCATATCCCCAGTTGTAGTTGCTGTTGCTTGAAGCATAGTCAGACAAGCGTTCATGGTTTTTCAATTCATTGACAAAGTAGTAAGACAAGACTGGAAGGAGCTGGATGTGGGTTACACCCAAGTCTTTGAGGTAGTCTAGTTTTTCGATAAAGGCTTCAAAAGTACCAAATGGCTTAGTCAAATCTTTTGCGATGGCAGGATCTGAAGTGAAATCACGCACATGAGCTTCATAGATGACAGCATCTTCGCGCGATTTGAAGTTGCGAATCTTACCATAAGTCAAGTCTTGAGGTCCTAGTTTAGCTGGATCTACAAAGGCAGCTTTAGCCACTTTATGGGCATCGTCAATCTTAGCATCGTCACTATTCCAAGCAGCGAGGGATTTAGCGTAAGGATCGAGTGCAAGAACAGTTTTACCTTGACGCTCGATTTGGTATTGATAATAGTAGCCAGTGAAATCTGTGATGCCTAGTTTGTTTGTGCTATCTAGAGTTTGTTTCCAAGTTCCTCTTTCCCCTTTTTCAAGAGCGACAGTTCCAACTACTTTTTCAGGGTCATTCTTGTCGTAGATAACAACAGAAACCTTATCAGCACTTGGTGACCAGAGAGTTAAATCAACCTGTTTTCCTTCTTCTTTGAGTTCAGCTCCAAGTTTACCATCATAGCTGTAAGTCTCATCTTTCAGGCGCCAGCTTGTTTTGGTAGTGAATTTGTCAGAGTTGTAGCTAACGGTATAAGGATGTTTTGTGTCAGAGAAATCTCCGCTGTAGGTCACTTTCTTACCAGCCTCATCGATTGTAACATCAGTGATAGTTACTTTGTTTCCTAGATGATTAGTGATGTTGGAGTGTTTGAGGATATCTTCTTTTTTAGCACCGACAAGTGTTGAAAAACTACTTTCAATGCTAGAAGTTCCTACGTGTTGAGCTCCTGTCATGCGGATATCGTGCACATAGTAGGGGTTGGTGTAGATGGTTTCGTCATCATCTTTTAGGAAAATTTGGCTATGATTTTTCAAATCTGTGAACTTATAATCTTCTTTACGGATTTTCACATCGTCTCCTTGTTTCTTTCTGTCTAGTAATAAAAATCCAAGATCTTTAGCTGCATCTTTGAGTGGAATATCGATATAGCGACCATATTTGCCTGTAGCCGTAAAGTCTGTTCCGTTAGGCCATTCACCACTACTTGGATTTTTCACATCTCCCCAGTACCAGAGAGATTTCTTGTCATAGTTGCCATCTGTACGGTAGTAGTTGACGCGAATAGTTCCTGCAGGTTGTGGCTCGTAAGAGAAAACCTTGTGATCTTGATCTAACCAAGCCTCATTCATCTTTGGTGCCAGTTTTTCTACCGATTTATCGCCGGTTAGATTTTTTCCAGCTGTATTATTGATGAGGAAGCTAATTTTTTTGGCTTGTTCTCCCTTTAATTTGACATCTAGGTAGTAGCCATAGTCATCTTTTTTGGCATCCTTAAAGGACAAAGCTCCGTTAGGCCAGTTTTCAGAAGGTTTTTCAACATCATCCCAAGTCCATAGTCCTTGACTATCCTTGTTTTCTTCAGGAAGTTTTTTGACGTGGATACGGAAGTAATTGTCTTCGATTGGCTCTTCTGCCTTAGTTTCAGTCGTTACTGGACTAGTAGAAGTAGTTGGCTCGCTTGAACGATCTTGTCCGGTTTGTGGTGCTGAATCGGCGGGAGTTGCAGCAGGAGTGGTTGCCTCTGTTGCAGGTTTTTCTTCTTTTTTCTCTAGGGAAGCGTTTGCATTTTCAGGCGAAGAAATATCACTTTCGTTCTTACCAGTGCTCGTTGCTGTATCAGTAAGAGGTTGGGCAAGGGCAGTAGTAGTTTCACTATTACTTGCGTTAGTGGTTGTAGTATTTTCGTTGGCTGAGATAGTTGGTGTAGCCATGGCAAGTAGGACAAAGCTTGCGCCGATAAGGACAGAACCAGTTCCATTTTTGAGGGAACGGATGCTGTAGACCATTTTTTTCTCAGTGTGAGATGGTGTTTTTCTCATAATGATTCTCCAATCAATAAATTTCTATATCAGTATAGCATGTAGTAAAACAATATGCAAGCGTTTTCTTGAAATTAAAACAAAAGAAAATCGCAACAGGTTTTCTGTTACGACTAAGCTAGTCTTTCTTTATGAATTTGTGAACCCAAAAGGTGGAGGTGGTGAAATAGTTCTGCAGTAGAAAGATTCCGACTACAAATAATGGGTTTCGGACAATTGGAAACAGGGAAGGTGGTGATAACAATATCATGCGGAATTTGATTGAAGATTGAGGAAGAGATACTGGACTTTTCCCAAGGGTCAAATAGATAGAGATTGTTACCGTAGTGGGAAAGGGTGTCAATTAGGTTTTGTGCATGCTCACTATCTAGATGACTAATGACCAAAACACGAATTTTGGGAAGCTTTTGAAGTAATTGGACTAAAATTCGCTGTCCTTGTATAGAAAAGGCATAAACCAGCTCTTGTAGCTTATTTGGGTGATTTTCTAGCCCCATTTCAGTCAGGTAAGATTGGAATTTGTGTTGACTTACTTCAAATAGTTTTGGAAATTCTACTTGATAACTGCTTAAAATTTGGGATTTTTGTCTGTCGAGAGACTGGTTACTGAGTAAAGGGAAGAAATCAGATTGGGCAGTGTAGTGGAGGAGCCAAATCAATTCTTCGAGATTTTCAATCTGTAGGTGAAATTCTTTGGCCAGTTCTTCTAGGATTTGGCTTAATAAACGGTAGGATTTTTGGATATGTTGAATATCACCCAGTGCTCCATTGTTAGGATTGTTTGTAATTTGAGGAGATTTGATTGGGTTTGAAAATAGCTGTTCCAGTGTTTTCTTTGTAGGTTCAAAATGGAGTTTTTTAGCCAGTTTTTTGATATCCTGTTCAAACTGCGGAATTTGCATGAGAGAGCTGTAGTGACTGGTTAAAAGGGGAGTAGGATTTTCAATCAAATGACTCTTACTAAACCGCTCTAGATTGATAGCTAGGATATATTTGATTTGCCGTAAGCTACTGAGGTTGGGTGAAACTTGTTGAGCGTTCAAAAATAGCTGAATCAAGTGAGTGAGTGATTCTTCAGAAATAGACGGAAAGGGCCAATCAAGAAAACTGTAACTTTGGCTAAAATAGTCTAGATAAAAGGCGCGAATGTTCTCTTCTGTTCCCTCCATGACTAAAGGGGAAGGTTGGATGCTGATGCCATAGTGTTGCGGAAGCTTAGTATTTAGATGCTGGATGATTTCCTGAACTCGTTCGCAGCTAATCATAAGTTCCTGACACATTTGCTCAAGTGATTGTCCCTCTTTGAAAAAGAGACGGTTCAAAAAAGAGTAGGTTTCAGATTGTTCAAAGATAGCAATCCTAGGGTCTAAGGAGTTTCGGGCTTCAAACTGCAACTGAATACCTTCTTTGGTTGAGCGAATAAGGAGGTTTGGAAATAATTGCTCAAGCTTAAAAAGGTGTTCTTGCAATTCTTCTGTTGAAAAATTCAGCTTTTCAGCCAAGACTGGGAGCTCTATCCAATCATGGTGTTTGGTTAATTCTTCCAGTAACACTAGCAGATTTTGTTCTGTTTCAGAAAGCAAAATATTCATAATGAACCTCCTTATATATTTATACATATATATTAAAATAAAAACCAAGTAAAGTCAAGAAAAACAACCTATGATAAAATAGCAAAAATAGAGATTTGTTATATTTTTTATAAAATAGGTATAGGAAAAATGACATTCACAAAGAGCAAATGGAACTCATCACATTTTTAAAAGTGAAACTCAGTTTTCTATAGGAAAAGATTTTGTCAAAAAATCGTCAATCCTCTTGAAAAATCTAGCTAAATAGGGTATAATGTGAGTAATCATTTGTCGTAGGTTTTGTCTGAAATATTGTCCAGACAAGACTCACAGCAGTTAAATCTTCTGAAAAAGTCAGATTTAGCTGCTCTTTTTGTGCTTTTTTTCAGGATTTTGAGTGCTTGTAACAAAGATTTAAAGATTCTGAAAATTCATCAAAGGGACACGGTGATAGGGGTTTTTAAAACCATATGACGATTAGAAAAGCCTGATTGATAAGGCTTGGAATTTATTTACAAAGGAGAATCATCTTGGCAGGACATGACGTTCAATACGGGAAACATCGTACCCGTCGTAGTTTTTCA
>CAUOWW010000038.1:0-15719 GCA_963508345.1 uncultured bacterium | reverse complement strand
TTATTCTCAGAAGCACGGATAAGGGCAATGACTTCGTCCAAAATCGAAATCACGCGAATCAAACCTTCGACGATATGGAGACGTTTCTCAGCCTTTTCCTTGTCAAAGCGGGAACGCGCTAAAATCACTTCGCGACGGTGGGCAATGTAGCTAGACAGGATTGGAATAATCCCAACCTGACGAGGCGTGAAATTGTCAATCGCCACCATGTTAAAGTTGTAGTTGATTTGCAGGTCTGTGTATTTGAAGAGATAATTGAGAACAAGCTCGGTATTGGCGTCTTTTTTGAGCTCAATAGCAATACGAAGACCGTCACGGTCAGACTCATCACGAACCTCAGCAATACCAGCCACCTTGTTATTGACACGAACATCATCAATTTTCTTGACCAGATTGGCCTTATTGATTTCATAAGGAATCTCAGTGATAACGATTTGTTCCTTACCACCTTTTAGCTTTTCAATCTCAGTCTTGGAACGAACAACTACACGCCCTTTCCCAGTTTCATAGGCCTTCTTGATTTCATCACGGCCTTGGATGATTGCTCCTGTAGG
This sequence comes from uncultured bacterium, assembly GCA_963508345.1. Lineage (GTDB taxonomy): Bacteria > Bacillota > Bacilli > Lactobacillales > Streptococcaceae > Streptococcus. The sequence goes on along the minus strand of CAUOWW010000038.1, from coordinate 15,165 downwards.
GAAGTCTGGCCCAGGCAAGAATTCCATTAGTTTATCCACCTTAGCAGTTGGATGGTCAATCATGTAAACCGCAGCATCAATGACCTCAGCCAAATTATGCGGTGGAATGTCTGTCGCATATCCAGCCGAAATCCCAGTCGAACCATTGACTAAAAGGTTAGGAAAGGCTGCTGGCAGAACAGTCGGCTCTTTCTCGGTATCGTCAAAGTTCCAAGCAAAAGGCACTGTCTTTTTCTCGATATCTTGAAGAAGGTAGCCAGCAATCTCAGACAAACGTGCCTCAGTATAACGCATGGCCGCAGGCGGATCTCCGTCCATAGAACCGTTATTACCATGCATTTCAACCAAAATCTCACGGTTTTTCCAGTCCTGTGACATACGAACCATGGCATCATAGATAGAAATATCACCGTGTGGGTGGAAATTCCCCATGATATTCCCGACAGACTTAGCCGACTTACGGTAGCTCTTGTCAAAGGTATTGCCATCCTTATTCATAGAATAAAGAATGCGGCGTTGAACCGGCTTCAAGCCATCACGAATATCTGGCAAAGCACGATCTTGAATAATGTATTTGGAGTAGCGACCAAAACGCTCTCCCATGATGTCCTCTAGGGACATGTTTTGAATGTTAGACATAGGATACTAAGCCCGTAAAATGCAAAATGAAAATAGGCAATTCTTAAAGCGAGCGATGCTCGTAAGAGAATTTATCTTTTTCACACAGCATTTAGGGCGTGTTCAACTCCTTTCAAAGAATGTAGAGTGTGTGTAATGATAAAAGGATGTAGAAAGGATTAGTCCCGTGTTCAGTTACATTCAGTAACCAAACTAGCCTTTCTGTAGTTTAATGTGTTTAAAATTTGTTGCTTCAGTTAATAAGGAACTTCACACAGCATTTAGGGCGTGTTTAACTCCTTTCGAAGAATGGAGAGTAAATATTATGAAAAAAGAAAAAACATAGAGTAAGTGAGTTTCATCCAATTCCTGTATCGTCATTTCCACTTGAAATGTCTACTCCACAAATCCTCGTTTATACTTGATGTGACTCGCGATATTGCTATCTACATCTTTCTTATCCCAAAGTTGAAGTTCCCATGGGTAATAAAAATTACTTTTATTTTTAAAATAGATATGAATACCGACATAGCCATCTTTATCACGTAAATACCAGTTTTTTAGTCCGTACATCTCTTGCCAATCATCTAATTTATCCATGACTTGAGCTATCTCTTTGGAACTTAAAATCATACGAGCACCAAAAATATCATTAAGAATGGAATTCACAGGATAGCCCTCTTGACGCTCTGAAAAACGTGTAATTTTATCTAAAATAGACTCAGAAGTTTTGACACGATAAACATAGGCAATATCTTGGACATCCGCTTTCATCAGATAGTCATTAATTGACTCATGTAAATTCAGACGGTAGGACAAAATCGCTTTCGTCGGAACTTTTGAAAAGGTATGCTTGAGATTGATTTTTTCCACCTTACCCGTTTTAAAATAATCTTTAGAATATTCTCGATGAATACGATTAATCTCTGTAATGAGGCGTTCCACTTTTTCAATCATGAGTCTCCTCCTCTCGCTTTTTCATTTTTCTAGTTATTCCCAAACTTCTTCACTCTTTCCTCAGCATACTCAATCATCTTCTCAGCCACTTCCTTATCGTAGTCAAATCCCATTTTTTGAGCAAGGGATTGAGCTTCTTGGTGGAAAAGTTGCATCGTAGCAAACAATGACTGAATGATTTTATCTAAACTTGCGAAATCAAGTAGACTTGAGAATTCCTTCTCTTTCTCAGTAGGTAAATAATTAAAGAGATACTTGCAATTTTTACCGATGTCAACCGCTCCCCTATCACTTGCGACCTGCCAAGCCAAGACCTTCAAGAGTTCTTGTTGGCAAATCCCGTAGAGATGGTCTGTCGCGTAGATGAGCTGATTCCGACAAATTCCTTTGACCACGTAGGATGACACCCACCAAAATTCATTGCAGGAATTTTTAAAATCTGTCTCACTAGCTGGACTCATCCAGAAACGCTGAGGACTGGGAGAATAGGACTCAAATAAGCCCTTCTTATCTTCTAAAACTATGAATTCCGCTTCGCTATCTACCCACTCCTTGATATGCTCTTTAGGGCAGAGGGTCAAATCAATCCGATTGCCATCTTCAAAGAGCATGAGATAAAGACGACGATGGTCAAGAGTAACCTCTTGCTCAATAATTCGTTTCCCAAACTGATTCAACCAAGAAAGGTCACTTGTCAGATTATCAAAATCATCCACGACATAGACCACATCGTAGTCTTGAAATTCATCTTTTGGAGCATTTTGGTTTGTCCGTGAACCAGACATAACGACAGCTTCTACTTGTATAGTTTTGGCAATCTGTAAAATCAGATCTAGCATTTCTGTTTCAGCTCTCATGTCAGTACCTTCTCATTTTATAGATTACTAGGTGTCTGCTTCTTCTTACTGGATAGTTTTTATACTATAATTCCCCTGTCTGGTAAAGACTGTATCCTTCGTAGTAGTATGAAGCATCTACTCCCTTAAAGAAACTGGTCTGAGTGAGGTCATCCGTCAAGTTATTGAGAAGTAAATACTTGAGTTCTCCAGTCGATACTGCGCTACGCTTCATGGCATTGAGGTACTCATCCTTATCAATGGCGTTCCAATCTACCACCTTACCCAGCTTCTGACGAATCATACAATCTAGCCAAATCCGCATTGCGCGTCCATTCCCCTCACGGAAAGGATGGGCAATATTCATATCCGCATACTTATCAACCACTTGATCAAAATTGTCATGAGGAAGTTTGTCAATATACTGTAAGGATTGCTCTAAAAAAATACGGGGGGCAAATTGAAAGTTATCCTTTGCAATATTGACAGCACGGATTTTTCCAGCGAAATCATAGACACCTGAAAATAGATAATGGTGAATCGCTGATAGTCCTGCAAATGTTCCGACTTCCATCTTGAACAAGTCTCCTGTCTGAAAAAGAAGGGCGGCTTGTTTTTTTGTCAGTTTTTCTTCTGCATCTGCCAACTGGGCTGAGTTTGTAATGCCTAGTTTATTTTCCAATACCATGTTTGTTCTCATTTCTATTCTTTTTAGAACTTCAAAACTTCACCTTATGTTGCAAAAACTCATCTATCTGTGAGGGACTTCTTCAGAAGAAACCTACTTTTCCTCACCTACTGCTTCTTGCTTGCTTTTCTTTGTTGTTAATTTTTTATAGCGACTACGGATAGCGTTGAGATGATCACAGAGATCTGCATACTGCTTTTTATCTGGATAAGCATAGGCGTTGATTGCAGTAAAGTCCACAAGGAAGTAATAGATTTCTTGTAATTTCGAACTGACTTCCTTGTTTTGACTAGGTGCCTTGCCTTTTTGCTCAATCAAACGCTCCGTCAGAAAATCAAATGATAGGTTAGTTTATATTACAGTGATTTCGATAAAATAAAATTCTAAATAAGTTTTAGAGCATCTTCTAAAGTTTTTGCCCCCTTTTCAAATCGTACCCCTTTTTCCCTTATTTCTCGGTCAGAAAAATAAATTCCTTTAAAATTCGAACAACTCAGTGGGTAAAAATAATACTTCTTCTTTTTTGAGCGATTGATTAATTTTTGATTTATCAAATAATCAAAAATTATTTGTTGCTGATTTTCTGAAAACATAAATATTGCATCTTTTGAAATGTCATCTGGTAATTGTTCAATATCTAAAGCGTTTGTATCTACACCCAGAAATTTTTGAGCTCTTTCTATATGACCAAAAATAGCATTTTTTTGTTGACCTAGTACGAGGTAAAATATTCTTTCTCCCTTATCATTTTTTTCTGTATCTGAATTATCTTTAAAGATATTTTCAAAACAATCTTTATAAACTTCTTTGTATCCTTCAAGATAAAATTTACGATAACTAACATATCCCTCATAATATGAAGGTAATTTAGACAAATTAAAATCTACATCAAAATTTGGTATGAAGACATGAATTTCCTCCAAATCATTTTCCAAAGAAGGAATTCTCTTGCAGATAATGGGTTTTAAAAATATTTCTGTTCCAATAGGATATTTAGAGTCTTTGCTATAAAAAATAATTTTTACTTCATAAAAAATTTCTTCAATATTAGTATTAAAATAATCAGTAACTAAATTTTCATAATAAGCCTGACTTCTTCTATTGACAGACGAACTAGATTCTTTATTCGCAACACTAAATTGTAGAAATATGTTCTTCTCTTTGCTATTTATAATATCTTTGGAACTACTATATTTATCATTACATGAATAATCAGAAATAAAACTATAAAATTGTTTACCTAGAATATGGCCCGAGTGAAAAAAATATTGTCCATCTAACTTCTTAGGATTATACTGCCCTTCTAATATATTAGGAGAGCTTAACTTAGAAACATTTTTATTTTTTTGTGATTTGAGTACGCAAGACCAACCTCTTCTATAGAATTTAAATTTTTCTCCTTTAATACTCGATATATCCCTCACATCATCTTGTACTATTTTAAAGTAACACCCTGATTCACAAAATTCTAACTTAATAGAATGTGCTTCTCTATCAATAGAAGCCAGTCTAGACAATCTATCATTTAATCCACTATTTTCTAATAAATAGACCAATTCGTCTTTATCTTTCAATCCAATCCTAGTCAGAACATCTGATTCTTTCATAAGAGTTCTCCTTTTCACGGTGCAAAACTCTAATTTTGAATGTATTTCAAAATTATATTGTAATTTTTGTTATTTTTTTCTTTTAAATGACTACTACGAGAACCATTTATTTCTTTCTCAAGATATGTCATCGGTGAGCCATTGTGTTTAAATAATTTATGAAACTCATCCTCTTCGCCAACATACACCTGAATATCATAAAAGAGTTCTCCTCCATTATCTTGATACTGATCTCCGGTAATATCAACAATTATATCTTCATAGGCAACTAACCAAGCATGAGAATCCCCTTTCCATCCAGAACCATATTCACCAGAAACATATAATGATTCAATTCCTTGTTCATATAAATACCTCTGAAGGTAGTCACTTACAAAACTGCAACATCCCTTAGGAAAATTCACTAGGTTATAATCGATAATCTCTTTTGTCTGAATTGCTTTTTCAATAGCTTTTCTATATCTCATAGCTATCTCTTTCAATTCATTTATCATAATTTGTTTATTTTGCATCGTTCAAAACGCCCCACTCTCTTCCAGCGTAAACTTGACATTATCTTCAATCCATTTACGGCGTGGTTCGACTTTATCTCCCATGAGGACATTGACGCGACGTTCAGCACGTGCTAGGTCTTCAATCGTAACACGGATGAGGGTACGGGTTTCTGGATTCATGGTTGTTTCCCAGAGCTGATCCGCATTCATCTCACCAAGACCTTTATAGCGTTGAAGAGTAGCGCCTTTACCGAACTGTTTACGGAGCTCTTCTAGCTCACCGTCCGTCCAAGCATAGGCTACTTCTTCTTTCTTGCCTTTACCTTTTGACATCTTGTAAAGAGGCGGAAGGGCGATATAGACATGTCCTGCCTCGACTAGCGGACGCATGTAGCGATAGAAAAATGTCAAGAGCAAGGTCTGAATGTGGGCACCGTCGGTATCCGCATCGGTCATAATAATAATCTTATCATAGTTGGCATCCTCAAGGGAGAAGTCTGCTCCCACACCCGCACCGATGGTATGAATCATGGTATTGATTTCTTCATTTTTGAGGATATCCGCCATCTTGGCCTTGGCTGTATTGATAACCTTACCACGAAGAGGCAAGATTGCTTGGAACTTGCGGTCACGACCTTGTTTGGCAGAACCGCCGGCAGAGTCCCCCTCGACTAGATAGAGTTCATTCTTAGCTGGATTCTTAGACTGGGCTGGGGTCAATTTCCCAGACAACAAGCCCTTGTCTTTTTTATTTTTCTTACCATTACGGCTCTCATCACGCGCTTTGCGAGCCGCCTCGCGAGCATCACGGGCCTTGATAGCCTTGCGGATGAGATTAGAAGCCAATTCCCCATTTTCCATAAGGAAAAAGGTCAACTTATCCGCCACAATTCCATCCACAACGGGACGAGCAAGAGGGCTTCCTAGCTTGTCCTTGGTCTGTCCTTCAAACTGCAAATGTTCTTCAGGGACTAAGATAGAGAGAACGGCTGCTAGTCCTTCACGATAGTCAGAACCTTCAAGGTTTTTATCTTTTTCCTTGAGAAGACCTGTCTTACGCGCATAGTCGTTCATAACCTTGGTAATGGCAGACTTAAGTCCAGTCTCGTGCGTCCCACCGTCCTTGGTGCGAACGTTATTAACAAAGGATAAAATATTATCTGAAAATCCATCATTATACTGGAGGGCTACTTCCACTTGGAAACCATTATCTTCCCCTTCAAAGTAAAGAACTGGCGTTAAGGTCTCCTTGTCTTCGTTCAGATAAGAAACAAAGTCTTGTACCCCATTCTCATAGTGGAATTCAATCGCTTCATCTGTTCGCTTATCCGTCAGGGACAAGGTCACATTTTTCAAGAGGAAGGCTGATTCATTGAGGCGCTCTGAAATGGTATTGTACTTGAAATCTGTCGTAGAAAAGATCGTCGCATCAGGCATAAAAGTAACCTTGGTACCTGTTTTAGACTTGGGCGCTGTACCGATTTTCTTCAGAGTCGTGACAGGTTTGCCTCCATTTTCAAAACGTTGTCTATAAACTGCTCCATCACGAGTAATTTCTACCTCTAACCAACTAGATAGAGCATTTACAACAGAAGAACCCACCCCGTGAAGTCCACCAGATGTCTTGTAGCCACCCTGACCGAATTTCCCTCCGGCATGAAGAATGGTAAAGATTACTTCAACCGTTGGGATTCCCATAGCGTGCATACCAGTTGGCATCCCACGTCCATGGTCTTGCACAGTCAGACTCCCATCTTTATTGATGGTCACATCAATACGGTCACCAAATCCAGACAAGGCCTCATCGACAGCATTATCGACGATTTCCCAGACTAGGTGGTGGAGACCAGCACCATCGGTCGATCCGATATACATTCCTGGACGTTTTCGGACCGCATCCAACCCTTCTAGCACCTGAATGGCATCATCATTATAATTGTTAATATTGATTTCCTTTTTTGACACAAGGAACCTCCTATTCGTTCATCTTTACTATTCTACAGGTTTTCCAAGGATTTTGCAAAATTTTTCTTTCTCCGATGTGACAATTTCAGAAGAGATTCTCTGCCTTTCTTCTCCATTTCATGATATAATAGGAGTATGATTACAATAGTTTTATTAATCCTAGCCTATCTGCTGGGTTCGATTCCATCTGGTCTCTGGATTGGACAAGTATTCTTTCAAATCAATCTGCGTGAACATGGTTCTGGAAATACTGGAACGACCAATACTTTCCGCATTTTAGGAAAGAAAGCGGGTATGACAACCTTTGTGATTGACTTTTTCAAAGGAACCCTAGCAACACTTCTTCCGATTATTTTTCATCTGCAAGGTGTTTCGCCTCTCATCTTTGGGCTTTTAGCTGTTATTGGCCATACCTTCCCTATCTTTGCAGGATTTAAGGGAGGCAAGGCTGTCGCAACCAGTGCTGGAGTGATTTTCGGATTTGCGCCTGTCTTCTGTCTCTACCTTGCAGTTGTTTTCTTTGGAACCCTCTATCTTGGTAGTATGATTTCACTATCTAGTGTCACAGCATCTATCGCGGCTGTCATTGGAGTTCTACTCTTTCCACTTGTTGGTTTTATCCTGAGCAATTATGACCCTCTCTTCATCGCTATTATCCTAGCTCTTGCTAGCTTGATTATCATTCGGCATAAGGATAATATCACACGTATCAAAAATAAAACTGAAAATTTAGTCCCTTGGGGATTAAACTTAACCCATCAAAATTCTAAAAAATAAACGCCAGTTCTGTACTGACGTTTTTTTGTATGCTTATTTTGATTTGATATAGTTGATACCATCTGCTTTTGGTGCGACTGCTTTTCCAAAGAAGGCTGCCAAGACAAGAATTGTCAAAACATAAGGTGCGATTTGAAGGTAAACCGCAGGCACTCCTTGTAGGAATGGCAATTGAGATCCGATAACAGCCAAACTTTGTGAAAGTCCAAAGAAGAGACTAGATAGCATGGCTCCGATTGGATTCCATTTTCCGAAGATCATCGCAGCTAGGGCGATAAATCCAGGTCCAACAATAGTAGTCACTGAGAAGTTAACTGAAATTGATTGAGCATAAATCGCTCCGCCAATTCCACCTAGGAAACCTGAAATAATAACCCCTAAATATCTCATCTTGTAGACATTGATTCCCAAGGTATCCGCTGCTTGAGGGTGTTCACCGACAGAGCGAAGACGAAGACCAAAACGAGTCTTAAAGAGGATAAACCAAGCAAGGAATGAGAAGGCAATCGCGATATAACCTAGCAGACTAGTTGACTTGAAGAAGATATCACCAATCACTGGGATATTTGCCAAGACTGGAAAGTCAAAGCGTCCAAAAGTCTGACTTAGGTTGTCGGTTTGCCCTTTGTTATAAAGAACTTTCACCAAGAAAACAGCCAAGGCAGGTGCCATCAAGTTCAATACCGTACCGCTGACAACATGGTCTGCACGGAAATGAACCGTCGCTGCTGCGTGGATGATAGAGAAGACAGCACCAACCAATCCTGCAACTATCAAAGATAGCCATGGAGTTGCTGCTCCAAATTGTTCTGCAAATTCAAGGTTAAAGACAACTCCAGAAAAGGCACCCATAACCATAATTCCTTCAAGGCCGACGTTTACGACACCACCACGTTCAGAGAAAACACCACCAATACTTGTAAAGATGAGGGGTGCTGAGTAAATCAGCATAGAAGACACCAAGAGGGTGAGCAAGGTTGTAATAGACATCTTTACTTACCTCCTTTAACTTGTTTTTTCGGTTTGACAAAGCGTTCGATAAGATAATGAACACTGACAAAGAAGATAATAGACGCTGTTACAATGCTGACAAGCTCAGACGGTACCTGCGCCGCATTCATACCAGGAGCTCCAACTTGGAGAACACCAAATAGGAAGGCTGCAAAGATAATACCAATTGGTGAGTTGGCCGCAAGCAGACTAACCGCCATTCCGTTAAATCCGACAGCTAATGATGCCCCTTGAACATAGACGTTCTGGAAGGTTCCAAGTCCTTCAACAGCTCCACCAAGACCAGCCAAGGCACCTGAGATAATCATTGAGAGGATAATTGTTCGTTTGGCAGAAATACCAGCATATTCTGAAGCATGTGGATTAAGACCAACCGCACGAATTTCAAAACCAAGAGTTGTTTTCTTGAGCATGAACCAAATAACTGCAACAGCAATGATAGCAAAGAAAATACCAATATTCATCCGTGAGTTACCAGTCAACTCAGCCAACCAAGGTGTCTGGTAGGTTGCATTAGCCCCAACACGAATCGTAGAATCTGTACTTTGCATGAAGTCTTTAGGGAAGGCATGGATAAAAGCATTTCCTACATACAAGACAATGTAGTTCATCATGATGGTTACAATAACCTCTGATGTCCCTAGATAGGCTCTAAGAATACCCGGAATCGCTCCGACAATCCCACCAGCAATCAAGGCAATCACGATGGTTGCTAGAATCATAAACGGACGTGGCATATCTGGATGCGACAAGGCAAACCAACCACTAAGAATCCAACCAGCCAAGGCCTGACCAGGAAGCCCTACGTTAAAGAAACCTGCACGACTGGCAACAGCAAAACCAAGACCAATCAAGACCAAAGGCCCCATAGCACGGAAGATTTCTCCAATCCCACGCAGACTACCAAAGGCTGTATAGAACAATTCTTCGTAGCCCCAAATAGCATCATAACCGAAGATCCACATGACAATGGCCCCGAGTAAAATTCCTAGGAAGACAGAAATCAAGGGAACCGAAATTTGTTGTAATTTTTTAGACATCACTCTTCTCCTTTCCCAAGTTTCCACCAGCCATCAAGACACCAAGTTCTTGTTTATTGGTTGTTTCTGGTGATACAATACCTTGAATCTTACCATCGTGGATAACTGCAATACGGTCTGAGACGTTTAAAATCTCATCCAATTCAAAGCTGACAACAAGGACAGCCTTGCCATTATCACGCTCTTCAATCAAGCGTTTGTGGATATATTCAATGGCACCGACATCCAAACCACGAGTTGGCTGGCTGACGATAAGGAGATCAGGATCACGATCAATTTCACGAGCAATAATTGCTTTTTGTTGATTTCCTCCTGAGAGTGCCGCTGCAGGAACAAATTCACTGGCAGCACGAACATCAAACTCTTCCATTAGCTTTTTAGCATAAGAAGTAATATTCGAATAGTTCAAAATTCCATTTTTACTATGTGGTTCTTTGTAGTAGGTTTGAAGGGCAATATTTTCAGAAATCATCATTTCCAAAATCAAGCCATCACGGTGACGGTCTTCTGGAACGTGTCCAACACTCAACTCTGTAATCTGACGTGGGTGCAAGCCTACAATTGAATCTCCTTTTAGCTCGATGCTACCAGATTCAACCTTGCGAAGACCTGTGATGGCTTGAATGAGTTCAGACTGACCATTTCCATCAATCCCCGCAATACCAACAATCTCTCCCGCACGAACATCCAAGGATAGATTTTTGACAGCAGGGACACCACGGTTTTCATTGACCACCAAATCTTTGATTGACAAGACCACTTCTTTTGGTTGGGAGGCTTGTTTCTCTGTTTTAAAGGAAACAGAACGTCCTACCATCATTTCTGCTAAATCTGCATTGGTAGCCCCTGCGATTTCTACAGTTTCAATTGATTTCCCACGACGGATAACTGTAACGCGGTCAGAAACTGCGCGAATCTCATCCAACTTGTGGGTGATCAAGATAATTGATTTTCCTTCTTTGACAAGATTTTTCATAATAGCCATCAACTCATCAATTTCTGATGGAGTCAAAACCGCCGTTGGTTCATCAAAGATAAGGATATCAGCTCCCCGATAGAGGGTTTTTAAAATTTCTACACGTTGTTGAGCTCCAACCGAGATATCTGCCACCTTAGCAGAAGGATCCACAGCTAAGCCATAACGTTCAGAAAGAGCCTTGATTTCTTTGCTAGCTCCAGCGATATCTAACACACCATTTTTAGTCAATTCACTACCTAAAATGATGTTTTCAGCCACTGTGAAGGCTTCTACCAACATAAAGTGCTGGTGAACCATCCCGATTCCCAAGCTAGCCGCTTTAGATGGTGAGTCGAGGTTGACAACTTGACCGTTGACCACAATTTCACCACTGGTTGGTTCAAGAAGCCCTGCTAACATGTTCATGAGCGTGGACTTTCCAGCCCCATTTTCTCCTAAAAGTGCATGAATTTCACCTTTTCGTAGGTGTAGGTTGATTTTGTCGTTGGCAACAAATTCACCAAACACTTTGGTAATATCACGCATCTCAATGACATTTTCGTGTGCCATGTGCTCTTCCTTTCAGAGTCTTATTTTATTTCAATAAAACTTGCTAATTTCTCTAGTAGCAAGCTTTACTGAGACAAAATGACTTTGTCTCAACTCTTAAAAAAGCGGCCGAGGGCCGCTTCCTAAGAAATGACTTCCATCTATTATTTTTCAGGAACTTTTACGCTTCCATCAAGGATTTTAGCTTTAGCATCTTCAACAGCTTTTTTACCTTCTTCTGAAAGGTTTGTTACTGCCAAGTCAACCCCTTTATCTTTCAATGAGTAAACGATCACTTGACCGCCAGGGAATTCACCTTTTTCTGCTTTGTTAGAAATATCTTTTACAGTTGTACCAACTTGTTTCAAAGTAGATACAAGAACAAAGTTTGATTCTTTGCCATCTTTAGAAGTGTACTTACCTTCTGCTACTTGGTCACGGTCAACACCGATAACCCAAACTTTTTCATTTTCAGGACGGCTTTCGTTGAGTGATTTTGCTTCTGCAAAGACACCAGCACCTGTTCCACCTGCTGCTTGGTAAACAACGTCCGCACCAGCTGCATATTGTGCTGCTGCAATTGTTTTACCTTTAGCAGCATCACCAAATGAACCAGCATAGTCAACTTGTACTTTGATAGATGGGTCTACTGACTCAACACCAGCTTTAAATCCAGCTGCAAAACGTGAGATAACTTCAGACTCAATACCACCTACAAAACCAACTTGTTTTGTTTTAGTTGTTTTAGCTGCTGCAACACCAGCAAGGTAAGCTGCTTCGTTATCGGCAAATGTTACGCTCGCAACATTCTTTTGATCTTTGATCACATCATCAATCAAGACATAGTTCAAGTCAGAGTGGTCTTTTGCTGCTTCCTCAACTGCATTGTGAAGGGCAAAACCAACACCGAAGATCAGGTTGTAACTTCCAGCCGCTTGTTGCAAGTTGTTAGCATAGTCTGCTTCGCTTGTTGATTGGAAGTAAGTGTAACCTTTATCTTTAGAAAGATTGTGTTCTTTACCCCAGTCTTGCAAACCTTCCCAAGCTGATTGGTTAAATGATTTATCATCAACACCACCAGTATCTGTTACGATTGCTGCTTTGGTCTTCATTTCTGATGAAGATGAAGCTGCGTTACGAGAAGAGCGGTTACCACATGCAGCAAGTCCAACTGCTGCTACTGCAACTAGACCAAGGCCTAGCCATTGTTTCTTGTTCATTACTGAACCTCCTAAATAAGATGTGCAACGATGTTGCAAGTATGGATTGGTTGGCCACAAGGACCGTGCCACTCAGAGAGTGACTCAGACTAGTTTAAGTCTGTAAAAGAGTATGGAAGTAACTCCCCGACCGTCATCTCGACCGTCGTTTTATCTTTTGCGACTAAAGTCACTTTTAGATCTTGTTCAAAAAATTCAGCCATCACTTGGCGACAAGCACCACATGGTGAAATTGGTTTTTCAGTTTGTCCATAGACAATCAATTCTGAAAACTCTCTTTGACCTTCGGAAACTGCTTTAAAAATTGCTGTACGCTCTCCACAGTTGGTCAAAGGGTAGCTAGCATTTTCGATATTGACACCTGTATAAATGCTAGCATCTTTCGCCACTAGAACAGCTCCAACTGGAAAGTGAGAATAGGGCACATAGGCATTCTTGCTGGTTTCAATTGCTAGTTCAATCAACTCAGTAGTCGCCATCTGCCAATTCTCCTTTTAAAATGGCTACCCCAGCTGATGTTCCAATACGGGTCGCCCCTGCTCCCACAAAGGCAAGAGCATCCTTATAAGAACGAGCTCCGCCAGCAGCCTTGACACCCATTTCAGGTCCAACTGTTTCACGCATTAACCTAACATCTGCTACCGTAGCACCACCAGTTGAAAAGCCAGTAGATGTTTTAACGAAATCAGCTCCTGCTTTTTGGGCCAATTGGCAAGCCACAACTTTTTCTTGGTCGGTCAGCAGGCAAGCTTCAATAATGACTTTCACTAACTTGTCACCACTTGCTTCCACTACTGCGCGAATATCAGATTCAACCAAATCAAGATTACCCGATTTGAGGGCTCCAACATTGATCACCATATCAATCTCATCAGCCCCATTTTGGATAGCTTCTTTTGTTTCAAAAGCTTTCACTGCTGGAGTTGTTGCTCCCAACGGGAAACCAACCACAGTACAGACCTTAACGTCAGAGCCTTCAAGCCCTTTTTTGGCATGTTTAACCCAGGTCGGATTGACGCAGACACTGGCAAAATCAAATTCTATAGCTTCAGACAACAAACAATCAATTTGATTTTCTGTTGCATCTTGTTTTAAAAGCGTATGATCGATATATTTATTTAATTTCATATTCGGATTCTCCCGCGGTTTATGAGATAATTTCTATAATTTCTCGTAAACTTTGCACCCTGTCATTTATTTTAACATATTTTTGAAAATCTGTAACTAGTTGAGGAGAAATTTTTCCATTTGTGTATACTTTTGCAACAATTTCTCCCTTTTGAACGGAATCTCCCACTTTCTTTTCAAAAACAATTCCTGTTTCATAGTCCAAGGCATCAGACTTGACTGCACGGCCTGCCCCCAGTCTCATAGCATAAAGCCCAAATTCCATTGCTGGAAGAGATGAGATAATACCCGTTTCCTGGGCAGGGATTTCCACCACATGGGCAACATTGACAGGACGGTAGAGGTCTTCCAAGTCCCCACACTGGGCTTGGACCATCTCCTCAAACTTAGCCAGCGCTTGGCCATTTTCAAGATGTTGGCGAACTTCTTCAACTGTCTTGTCCACATTAGCCAAACCAAGCATGATTTGTGCCAATTCGCAGATAAAATGGGTAATATCCTGACGACCTTGACCTTGTAAAATCTCCAGTGCTTCAAGAATTTCCAGACGATTTCCAATCGCTCGTCCCAAGGGCTGACTCATATCCGTAATCACTGCTACCGTCTTTCGACCAACTGCCTTACCAAGTTCCACCATAGTTTGAGCCAATTCACGCGCCTCATCAACCGTCTTCATGAAGGCACCCTCACCAACAGTTACGTCTAGCAAAATAGCATCCGCCCCTGCCGCAATTTTCTTGCTCATCACCGAACTCGCAATCAAAGGAATCGTGTCAACAGTTGCGGTCACATCACGAAGGGCATATAAAAGCTTGTCGGCTTTTACCAGCTGATCTGATTGCCCAATGACAGATACTCCAATATCTTGCACCTGTGCAATAAAATCCTCTTGACTACGTTCTACTTGATAACCCTTAATGGACTCCAATTTATCAATTGTACCGCCCGTATGGCCGAGACCACGACCACTCATTTTTGCCACAGGCACACCGAAGCTAGCAACAAGAGGAGCCAAAATCAAGGTCACCTTATCACCAACACCCCCAGTAGAATGCTTATCAACCTTAACCCCATCAATAGCGGATAAATCAAACTCTTGCCCTGTCTGAACCATTTTCATGGTCAAATCAGATATTTCTCGAGTCGTCATTCCTTTGAAATAAACAGCCATAGCAAAGGCAGACATCTGATAATCAGGAATAGTTCCTGACACATAGCCTTCAACTAGCCACTCAATTTCACTCGACGTCAGTTCTTGACCGTCTCGTTTCTTTTGGATTAAATCAACTGCTCTCATTCTTTCACACTTCTAAGGAT
>CAUOWW010000037.1:0-16213 GCA_963508345.1 uncultured bacterium | reverse complement strand
GATGAGCATGTGAAATTCCTACAGATTGCGGATGACCAGCAGATTGCCTACTTGAGGGAAGAAACGCGTCGTATCAATAAACTTTTGAAGGTCTGGTTTGCTGAGATTGGGCTTAAGTTGATTGACTTTAAGCTAGAGTTCGGTTTTGATAAGGATGGCAAGATTATCTTGGCAGACGAATTTTCACCAGATAACTGCCGTTTGTGGGATGCGGATGGCAACCACATGGATAAGGATGTTTTCCGTAGAGGATTGGGAGAACTAACAGACGTTTACGAGATTGTTTGGGAAAAGTTGCAGGAATTGAAATAACAACCTCAAGGTCGTTGGGGATATTGCAAGAGCTGAAATAAAGGAATAAGGATTGATGGATAAACGTATTTTTGTTGAAAAAAAGGCTGATTTTCAGGTCAAGTCAGAGAGTTTGGTAAGAGAGCTCCAGCACAACTTGGGACTGTCAAGTTTGAAAAGTATTCGCATCGTGCAAGTGTATGATGTATTTGATTTGGCAGAGGACTTGTTTGCGCCTGCAGAGAAACACATTTTCTCTGAGCAGGTGACAGACCATGTCTTGGACGAAGCTGCTGTACAGGCGGATCTGGCTAACTATGCTTTCTTTGCCATTGAAAGCCTGCCAGGTCAATTTGACCAGCGTGCAGCTTCTTCACAGGAAGCCTTGCTTTTGCTGGGAAGTTCGAGTGATGTGACAGTCAATACAGCTCAACTTTACTTGGTCAATAAAGACATTGATGCGACTGAGTTAGAAGCAGTCAAAAACTACTTGCTTAATCCAGTTGATTCTCGTTTCAAGGACATCACGACAGGGATTTCCAAGCAGGAATTTTCTGAGTCAGACAAGACTATTCCGAAATTGACTTTCTTTGAAAGATATACAGCAGATGACTTTGCTCGCTACAAGGACGAGCAAGGGATGGCTATGGAAGTGGATGATTTGCTCTTTATCCAAGACTATTTCAAGTCAATCGGGCGCGTGCCGACGGAAACAGAGCTCAAGGTTTTGGACACTTACTGGTCTGACCACTGCCGTCACACGACTTTTGAGACCGAGTTGAAACACATTGATTTCTCAGCTTCTAAATTCCAAAAGCAATTGCAGGCGACTTATGACAAGTATATTGCCATGCGTGATGAGTTAGGTCGTTCGGAAAAACCACAAACCTTGATGGATATGGCGACTATTTTCGGTCGTTATGAGCGTGCTAATGGGCGGTTGGACGATATGGAAGTGTCAGACGAGATTAACGCTTGCTCTGTTGAAATTGAAGTGGACGTTAATGGTGTGAAAGAACCATGGCTCCTCATGTTTAAAAACGAAACCCACAATCACCCAACTGAGATTGAGCCATTTGGTGGGGCTGCTACCTGTATTGGTGGAGCCATTCGTGACCCATTGTCAGGACGTTCATACGTTTACCAAGCTATGCGTATCTCAGGTGCGGGTGATATTACAGCACCGATTTCGGAAACGCGTGCTGGGAAATTGCCACAACAGGTCATTTCTAAGACAGCTGCTCATGGTTATTCTTCTTACGGAAACCAGATTGGGCTTGCAACAACCTACGTTCGTGAGTACTTCCACCCAGGCTTTGTTGCTAAACGTATGGAGTTAGGTGCAGTTGTAGGTGCTGCTCCCAAGGGCAATGTCGTCCGAGAAAAACCAGAAGCGGGTGATGTCATTATCCTTCTTGGAGGTAAGACTGGACGTGATGGTGTCGGTGGTGCGACAGGCTCTTCTAAAGTTCAAACAGTTGAGTCTGTAGAGACTGCTGGTGCTGAGGTTCAAAAAGGGAATGCCATCGAAGAACGCAAGATTCAACGTCTGTTCCGTAATGGCGATGTCACTCGTCTTATCAAGAAGTCTAATGACTTTGGTGCTGGTGGTGTCTGTGTAGCTATCGGTGAATTGGCAGACGGTCTTGAAATCGACCTCAACAAGGTTCCTCTTAAATACCAAGGCTTGAATGGTACCGAAATTGCTATCTCTGAATCACAAGAACGGATGGCAGTTGTGGTTCGTCCTGAGGACGTAGATGATTTTGTTGTAGAATGTAACAAAGAAAATATTGATGCTGTTGTGGTGGCTACGGTGACTGAAAAACCAAATCTGGTTATGCACTGGAATGGTGAAACCATCGTTGATTTGGAACGTCGTTTCCTTGATACAAACGGTGTGCGTGTGGTCGTCGATGCCAAGGTTGTGGACAAGGATGTCAAGCTTCCAGAAGAACGCACAACAAGCGCTGAAGCACTTGAAGCTGATACTCTTGCGGTTCTATCTGACCTCAACCATGCGAGTCAAAAAGGCTTGCAGACTATCTTTGATTGCTCAGTCGGTCGTTCTACAGTCAACCATCCGCTTGGTGGTCGCTACCAACTCACACCGACTGAGGCTTCTGTGCAGAAATTGCCTGTACAACACGGTGTGACTCATACTGCCTCAGTCATGGCTCAAGGTTTCAACCCATATGTAGCTGAATGGTCTCCATACCACGGTGCTGCTTATGCGGTTATCGAAGCAACTGCTCGTTTGGTGGCTGCTGGTGCAAACTGGTCTAAGGCTCGTTTCTCTTACCAAGAGTATTTCGAGCGCATGGATAAACAAGCTGAGCGTTTTGGTCAGCCAGTAGCAGCTCTCCTAGGCTCTATCGAGGCACAAATTCAGCTTGGTTTGCCATCTATCGGTGGTAAGGACTCCATGTCTGGTACTTTTGAAGAATTGACCGTTCCGCCAACCTTGGTTGCCTTTGGGGTGACGACGGCAGATAGCCGTAATGTGATCTCTCCAGAATTTAAAGCTGCTGGAGAAAATATCTACTACATCCCAGGTCAAGCCCTCTCTACAGAGATTGATTTTGACTTGATTAAGTCTAATTTTGCTCAGTTTGAAGACATCCAAGCTGGTCACAAAGTGACATCTGCATCAGCTGTCAAATATGGTGGTGTGCTTGAAAGTTTGGCACTTGCTACTTTTGGAAATCATATCGGTGCAGAAGTAAGCTTGCCTGAACTTGAAACGGCTTTGACAGCTCAATTGGGTGGATTTGTCTTCACATCTCCTGAAGAAATTGCTGGAGTAGAGAAGATTGGACAAACAAAAGCAGCCTTTACACTGACTGTCAATGGTGTGAAGCTAGATGGACACAAGCTTGACAGTGCCTTCCAAGGCAAATTGGAAGAAGTTTACCCAACAGAGTTTGCCCAAGCCAAAGAACTGGCTGAAGTACCAGCTGTGGCATCAGATGTTGTGATTAAAGCCAAAGAAAAGGTTGGAAAACCTGTGGTCTATATCCCAGTCTTCCCAGGAACCAACTCAGAATATGACTCAGCCAAGGCATTTGAAAAAGAAGGCGCAGAGGTTAACTTGGTGCCATTTGTGACCTTGAATGAAGAGGCTATTGTCAAGTCAGTTGAAACTATGGTTGACAACATCAGTAAAGCTAACATTCTCTTCTTTGCAGGTGGCTTCTCAGCTGCGGACGAGCCAGATGGTTCAGCTAAGTTTATCGTCAACATCCTGCTCAATGAAAAAGTGCGTGCAGCTATTGATAGTTTTATCGCTCGTGGTGGCTTGATTATCGGTATCTGTAATGGATTTCAGGCTTTGGTCAAATCAGGTCTTCTTCCATACGGGAACTTTGAAGAAGCCACTAGTACTAGCCCAACCCTCTTCTACAATGATGCCAATCAACACGTGGCCAAGATGGTGGAAACCCGTATTGCCAATACCAACTCACCATGGTTAGCTGGTGTGCAAGTAGGCGATATCCACGCTATTCCTGTTTCACACGGTGAAGGGAAGTTTGTCGTGACGGCTGAGGAATTTGCAGAGCTCCGTGACAATGGACAAATTTTCAGCCAATACGTTGACTTCGAAGGCAAACCTAGCATGGACTCTAAGTACAATCCGAATGGTTCTGTCCATGCCATAGAAGGAATTACCAGTAAGAACGGCCAAATCATCGGTAAGATGGGCCACTCAGAACGTTATGAGGAAGGTCTTTTCCAAAACATCCCAGGAAATAAAGACCAGCACCTGTTTGCGTCAGCGGTTAAATATTTCACTGGAAAATAAGACTTGCAGATTTTCTAATAGATAGTATCAGTAATGTAAAAGTCATGTAGATTTAGCTCTTGATGATTGCAAATGAAAATTAGGTATAAAAAATGACATACGAAGTAAAATCTCTTAATGAAGAATGTGGTGTTTTCGGTATCTGGGGACATCCAGATGCTGCTAAATTGACCTATTTTGGTCTCCACAGTCTTCAACACCGTGGTCAGGAGGGGGCAGGAATCCTCTCCAATGATCAGGGGCAATTGAAGCGCCATCGTGACATGGGGCTTCTATCAGAAGTCTTCAGAAATCCTGCTAACTTAGATAAATTGACAGGAACTGGTGCGATTGGGCATGTGCGTTATGCGACTGCTGGCGAAGCTTCTGTAGATAACATCCAGCCCTTCCTCTTCCGTTTTCACGATATGCAGTTTGGCTTGGCTCATAATGGGAATCTGACCAATGCAACCTCTCTTAAGAAAGAGTTAGAAGAAAGAGGAGCCATTTTCAGTGCGACTTCTGATTCAGAAATCTTGGCTCACCTCATTCGTCGTAGTCACAATCCTAGTCTGATGGGCAAAATCAAGGAGGCACTCAGCCTTGTCAAAGGTGGTTTTGCCTATATCTTACTGTTTGAAGACAAGTTGATTGCGGCTCTTGACCCAAATGGTTTCCGTCCACTTTCTATCGGGAAAATGGCTAATGGAGCGGTGGTTGTTTCCTCTGAAACCTGTGCTTTTGAAGTCATTGGTGCAGAATGGATTCGTGATTTGAAACCAGGTGAGATTGTGATTATTGATGACAAGGGCATCCAGTATGACAGCTATACAGATGATACCCAGTTAGCAATCTGTTCTATGGAATATATCTATTTTGCTCGCCCTGATTCTAACATTCATGGTGTCAATGTCCATACGGCACGTAAACGTATGGGTGCCCAATTGGCGCGTGAATTCAAGCATGAGGCGGATATCGTGGTCGGTGTGCCCAATTCTTCCCTCAGCGCGGCTATGGGATTTGCGGAAGAATCAGGTTTACCAAACGAAATGGGCCTTATCAAGAACCAATACACCCAACGTACCTTTATCCAACCGACTCAAGAATTGCGGGAGCAAGGGGTGCGTATGAAACTCTCTGCTGTTTCTGGTGTTGTAAAAGGCAAGCGTGTGGTTATGATTGATGACTCTATTGTACGTGGAACAACCTCTCGTCGTATCGTTCAGCTCTTGAAAGAAGCGGGTGCAACTGAAGTTCACGTTGCCATTGGTAGTCCAGCGCTAGCTTATCCATGTTTCTATGGGATTGATATCCAAACCCGTCAGGAGTTGATTGCAGCCAATCATACGGTCGAAGAAACGCGTCAGATCATTGGAGCTGACAGCCTGACTTACCTCTCTGTTGAAGGTTTGATTGATTCGATTGGGATTGAAACAGATGCGCCAAATGGTGGTCTCTGTGTCGCTTACTTTGACGGTGACTACCCAACACCTCTCTACGACTACGAAGAAGACTATCGTAGAAGTTTGGAAGAAAAGACAAGTTTTTACAAGTGAGTTACTGAGATTCTCCATAAAAGAAAAGGAATAAATAAATGACAAAAAATGCGTACGCCCAATCGGGTGTGGATGTTGAAGCGGGTTATGAAGTTGTTGAACGAATCAAAAAGCACGTGGCTCGTACGGAGCGTGCAGGTGTCATGGGAGCGCTGGGCGGTTTTGGTGGTATGTTTGACCTTTCAAAGACTGGGGTTAAAGAACCCGTCTTGATTTCAGGAACTGACGGTGTCGGAACCAAGCTCATGTTGGCTATCAAATACGACAAGCACGATACTATTGGTCAGGACTGTGTGGCCATGTGTGTCAATGATATCATCGCTGCAGGTGCGGAGCCCCTCTATTTCCTTGACTACGTCGCAACTGGCAAGAATGAACCAGCTAAGCTAGAACAAGTAGTTGCTGGTGTTGCAGAAGGCTGTGTGCAGGCAGGCGCTACCCTCATTGGTGGGGAAACGGCTGAAATGCCTGGCATGTACGGCGAAGATGACTATGACTTGGCTGGTTTTGCGGTCGGTGTGGCTGAAAAATCTCAAATCATTGACGGTTCAAAGGTGGCAGAAGGAGATGTTCTTCTTGGACTTGCTTCAAGTGGGATTCATTCCAATGGTTACTCTCTCGTCCGTCGTGTCTTTGCGGACTACACAGGTGAGGAAGTCCTTCCAGAATTGGAAGGCAAGCAACTCAAGGAAGTTTTGCTTGAGCCGACTCGTATCTATGTCAAGGCTGTCTTGCCCCTCATCAAGGAAGGCTTGGTCAACGGCATTGCCCATATCACAGGTGGTGGCTTTATTGAGAATGTCCCTCGTATGTTTGCAGCTGATTTAGCAGCTGAGATTGAGGAAGACAAGGTTCCAGTGCTTCCAATTTTCAAAGCCCTTGAAAAATACGGTCAGATCAAACACGAAGAAATGTTTGAAATCTTCAATATGGGTGTGGGGCTTATGCTGGCAGTTAGCCCTGAAAATGTAAGTCATGTCAAGGAATTGTTGGATGAACCAGTTTATGAAATTGGTCGCATCGTCAAGAAAGAAAACGAAAGTGTCATTATCAAATGAAAAAAATAGCGGTTTTTGCTTCTGGTAATGGCTCAAATTTTCAGATGATTGCCGAAGAATTTGCAGTGGAGTTTGTCTTTTCAGACAATCGTGATGCCTATGTACTCGAGCGTGCAGACAAGCTCGGCGTTCTGTCCTATGCTTTTGAACTCAAGGAGTTTGAGAGCAAGGCAGACTACGAAGCGGCCCTTGTCGAACTCTTGGAAGAACACCAGATTGACTTGGTTTGTCTAGCAGGCTACATGAAAATCGTTGGGCCAACCTTATTGACGGCTTATGAAGGACGAATTATCAACATTCACCCAGCCTACCTGCCAGAATTTCCAGGAGCTCATGGGATTGAGGATGCTTGGAATGCTGGTGTTGCTGAGAGTGGTGTTACCATTCACTGGGTGGACTCTGGAGTGGATACAGGCAAGGTTATCAAACAAGTACGTGTACTGCGACTAGCTGATGATACCATTGACAATTTTGAAACTCGGATTCATGAGGCGGAGTACAAGTTGTATCCAGAGGTCATTAGAGAATTGTTGGACAAGTAAATGAAAAAATGGTTGGAAACACTTGCCTTGATTACCTTGGTAATCATTCTACGTTTACTAGTAAATTTTTTCTTCCCAGAGATTCCCTATTGGGGGAGATTTTTACTGACAGTAATTTTGGGAGTCTTGGTAATCGTCTCCCTACACTTTATGAATCGAAAAATGCGTAGGTAGAGAGTTTGAAAATGAAAGGAAAAAAGATGACTAAACGCGCTTTAATCAGCGTCTCAGACAAAGCGGGCATTGTTGAATTTGCCCAAGAACTCAAAAAACTTGGTTGGGACATCATCTCAACAGGTGGAACAAAGGTTGCCCTTGATAATGCTGGGGTGAATACCATTGCTATCGATGATGTGACTGGTTTTCCAGAAATGATGGACGGTCGCGTCAAGACCCTTCATCCAAATATCCACGGTGGGCTCCTTGCTCGTCGTGACTTGGATAGTCACCTGGAAGCGGCCAAAGATAATAACATCGAGCTTATCGATCTTGTTGTGGTAAACCTTTACCCATTTAAGGAAACCATCCTCAAACCAGACGTGACTTACGCTGACGCAGTTGAAAACATTGATATCGGTGGGCCATCTATGCTTCGCTCGGCAGCGAAGAACCATGCCAGCGTAACAGTTGTGGTAGATCCAGCTGACTATGCTGTGGTTTTGGGACAATTGGCAGTTAACGGCGAAACAAGTTACGAAACTCGACAACGTTTAGCAGCCAAGGTTTTTCGTCACACAGCGGCTTATGACGCTTTGATTGCAGAGTATTTCACAGCTCAAGTCGGAGAAAGCAAGCCTGAAAAGCTCACTTTAACCTATGACCTCAAGCAAGCTATGCGCTATGGGGAAAATCCTCAACAGGACGCGGACTTCTACCAAAAAGCTTTGCCGACAGACTACTCGATTGCATCTGCTAAACAGCTTAACGGGAAAGAATTGTCCTTCAACAATATCCGCGATGCGGATGCTGCCATTCGTATTATCCGTGACTTCAAAGACCGTCCAACCGTTGTGGCTCTCAAACACATGAACCCATGTGGAATCGGTCAGGCTGATGACATCGAGACTGCTTGGGACTACGCTTATGAGTCTGACCCAGTGTCTATCTTTGGTGGAATTGTCGTTCTCAACCGTGAGGTGGATGCTACGACAGCTGAGAAGATGCATGGCGTTTTCCTTGAAATCATCATAGCACCAAGCTATACGGATGAAGCGCTAGCTATTTTGACCAACAAAAAGAAAAACTTGCGTATCCTTGCCTTGCCATTTGACGCTCAAGAGGCTAGCGAAGTGGAAGCAGAATACACAGGCGTGGTTGGTGGACTTCTCGTGCAAAACCAAGACGTGGTCAAAGAAAGCCCAGCTGACTGGCAAGTGGTGACCAAGCGCCAACCAACGGAGACAGAGGCGACTGCCCTTGAGTTCGCTTGGAAGGCTATCAAGTACGTCAAATCAAACGGAATCATCATAACCAATGACCACATGACACTGGGTGTTGGCCCAGGGCAAACTAACCGTGTAGCTTCCGTACGTATTGCCATTGACCAAGCTAAAGACCGTCTTGACGGTGCCGTCCTTGCTTCAGATGCCTTCTTCCCATTCGCGGATAACGTGGAAGAAATCGCCAAAGCAGGTATCAAGGCTATCATCCAGCCAGGTGGATCTGTCCGTGACCAAGAATCCATTGAAGCTGCGGATAAATACGGCTTGACTATGGTCTTTACAGGCGTGAGACATTTTAGACATTAAGAACGTTAAAGGGAAGAAAACAGTTTCTTTCCTTTTTTTGATTAAAAGGCAGAACGAAACGAGATTAAAACGAACGTTTATGTTATAATATTAGTAAATAATTCGTAAAAGAGGTTGAGAAATGAAACTGCTTGTTGTCGGTTCGGGTGGTCGTGAGCATGCGATTGCTAAAAAGTTACTTGAATCAAAAGACGTTGAAAAAGTCTTTGTAGCTCCTGGGAATGACGGGATGACTCTGGATGGTCTGGAATTGGTAAATATCTCTATTTCCGAACATTCTGAATTGATTGAGTTTGCAAAAGCCAACGATATCGCTTGGTCCTTTATCGGGCCAGATGACGCCCTTGCGGCTGGGATTGTGGATGATTTTAATAAAGCTGGGCTCAAGGCTTTTGGTCCGACAAGATTGGCAGCGGAGTTGGAGTGGTCCAAGGATTTTGCCAAGGAAATCATGGTCAAATATGGCGTTCCGACAGCAGCCTATGGCACATTCTCAGATTTCGAGGAAGCCAAGGCCTATATCGAAAAGCAGGGTGTGCCTATCGTAGTCAAGGCGGATGGCTTGGCGCTTGGAAAGGGTGTCGTCGTTGCTGAGACAGTTGAGCAAGCGGTCGAAGCAGCTCATGAGATGCTCTTGGACAATAAATTTGGTGACTCAGGTGCGCGTGTAGTTATTGAGGAATTCCTTGATGGGGAGGAGTTCTCCCTCTTTGCCTTTGTCAATGGGGACAAGTTCTACATCATGCCAACAGCTCAGGACCACAAACGTGCCTATGATGGCGATAAGGGGCCTAACACTGGTGGGATGGGCGCCTATGCGCCAGTTCCTCACTTGCCACAGAGTGTAGTTGACACAGCGGTTGAGACTATTGTCAAGCCAGTCCTTGAAGGGATGATCAAAGAAGGCCGTCCGTATCTTGGCATCCTCTACGCAGGGCTTATCTTGACAGCGGACGGTCCTAAGGTTATCGAGTTCAATGCTCGTTTTGGAGATCCTGAAACGCAAATCATCTTGCCTCGTTTAACATCTGACTTTGCACAAAATATTACGGATATCCTTGATGGCAAAGAACCAAACATCACCTGGACGGACAAGGGTGTGACTCTGGGTGTGGTTGTCGCATCCAATGGTTATCCGCTAGACTATGAAAAAGGTGTCAAGTTACCAGCCAAGACAGAAGGCGACATCATCACCTACTATGCAGGGGCTAAGTTTGCGGAAAATAGCAGAGCACTGCTATCCAACGGCGGACGTGTCTATATGCTCGTCACTACAGCCGATACCGTCAAAGAAGCCCAAACCATCATCTACAGCCAACTCGACCAACAAAAAACAGAAGGCCTCTTCTACCGAACCGATATTGGGAGTAAGGCGATAAAAGATTAAAAGACACTAAATTTATCATGGCGAGCGAAAGCGAACCGAAGTAAGATAATAATCGCCGTGGTGAAAAGACCAGAACAGTATCTGTTCTGGTCTAGGGAAAATTTGAGACCTTAGGCTCAAATTTTAGGAATGAAACCGAAGGTTTGCTTCCGTCCCCATCATCTAAGACCATTATCAAAAGAAGAAAAAATTCACAAAATACGTTAATGGGCTAACCTTGCGAGCGTTAGCGAGCTAATATAGAACAATCACCGCCGTTGTGAAATAACGATTGGATGACAATCCAATCGTTCAGGGAAATTGGAAGACCTTGGGCTTCCAATTTAGGCATGAGACCCCTTTGGTGGCTGCTGCCGTCCCTCACAATCTAAGGTGATTGTTGAAAAAGAAGAAAAAGGAAAAATTATGACTAAACCAATTATTTCCATCATCATGGGCTCAAAATCCGACTGGGCAACCATGCAAAAAACCGCCGAAGTCTTAGACCGCTTCGGTGTAGCCTACGAAAAGAAGGTTGTCTCTGCACACCGCACACCAGACCTCATGTTCAGACATGCCGAAGAAGCTCGTAGCCGTGGCATCAAGGTCATCATCGCAGGTGCAGGTGGCGCAGCCCATTTGCCAGGAATGGTCGCAGCTAAAACAACTCTTCCTGTCATCGGTGTGCCGGTCAAGTCGCGCACTCTTAGTGGTGTGGACTCGCTCTATTCTATCGTTCAAATGCCAGGTGGTGTGCCAGTCGCAAGTATGGCTATTGGTGAAGCAGGTGCGACCAACGCTGCCCTCTTCGCTCTCCGTCTCCTATCAGTAGAAGATCAGTCTATCGCGACAGCATTGGCAGATTTCGCAGAAGAACAAGGAAAAATCGCAGAGGAGTCTACAAATGAGCTCATCTAAAACAATCGGAATTATCGGTGGCGGCCAGCTGGGTCAAATGATGGCTATTTCTGCTATCTACATGGGCCACAAGGTTATCGCGCTGGATCCTGCGGCGGATTGCCCAGCCTCTCGCGTAGCGGAAATCATTGTGGCGTCTTATAATGATGTTGACGCACTTCGTCAATTGGCAGAGCACTGTGATGTTCTCACTTATGAATTCGAAAATGTTGATGCAGATGGTTTAGATGCTGTCATCAAGGATGGTCAACTCCCTCAAGGGACCGACCTGCTCCGTATTTCGCAAAATCGCATCTTTGAAAAGGACTTTTTGTCAAACAAGGCTCAAGTAACGGTGGCACCTTACAAGGTTGTGACTTCTAGCCAAGACTTGACAGATATTGACCTGTCGAAAGCCTATGTCCTCAAGACTGCGACGGGCGGCTACGATGGACATGGGCAAAAGGTCATTCGCTCAGAAGCAGATTTGGAAGAAGCCTATGCGTTAGCTGACTCAGCAGCCTGCGTTTTAGAGGAATTCGTCAATTTTGACCTTGAAATTTCTGTCATCGTGTCTGGAAATGGCAAGGATGTGACGGTTTTCCCAGTTCAGGAAAATATCCACCGTAACAACATCCTCTCTAAGACGATTGTGCCTGCCCGCATTTCAGAAAGTCTAGCTGAAAAGGCCAAATCTATGGCAGTGCGAATTGCAGAACAACTCAACTTGTCTGGAACCCTTTGCGTGGAAATGTTTGCGACGGCTGATAACATCATTGTCAATGAGATTGCCCCACGCCCACATAACTCTGGTCACTATTCAATCGAAGCCTGCGACTTCTCTCAGTTTGATACCCATATTTTGGGTGTTCTGGGGGCACCATTACCAGCTATCAAACTACATTCTCCAGCCGTTATGCTCAATGTCCTCGGCCAGCACGTCGAGGCTGCTGAAAAATATGTCACAGAAAATCCAAGCGCCCACCTCCACATGTATGGTAAAATAGAAGCGAAGCACAACCGCAAGATGGGACATGTGACTCTGTTTAGTGATGAACCAGACAATGTGGTTGAGTTTGGGAAAGGGATTGATTTTTGAAATGACATAAGAATTTGATGAATTGCTAGATGATGAAATAACGATCGCAACACTTACTTATACGGACGATTTGATTGTTCCATAGATTGCGGATAGAGAGGGGATTCATATTTTAGAGAGAGCTGGCAATCAGCTAGTCTTAGAATATTCTTGTTCCGTGAAGGAAGTTAAGGATTATCTGAGTAGTTACGGCCTGCCTAGACATCCTGATAGAATTTCATTTGAATTTTCTATATATGAAGACTCAAAAAATGATAATCTTTAAAGCTAAATGGAGACCAGTTTATGATTCAAATTATTGTCAACGCTTTTGTGGAGGAAGGAAAAGAGAGCGCCGTTGTGGAAGTGCTCTTTGCCAGTGCCGACCATGAAAAAGAAAAAGCCAATATCAGGAATTAAAGATTCAATATCAAAACAATTATCTGGTTATCTATGATTCGCCATTGGATACGGATCTAAGTAGTTTGCTGTATTATCCGTCGGTGGCGATAAGCAAGGAGGAGTTTAATTAGCCTATGAAAACTATCGGTCTGATTGGTGGTATGAGTTGGGAAAGCACCACATCTTACTACCAAATCATCAACGAAACCATCAAAAAAGAGCTGGGTGGCTTGCATTCAGCTAAGATTCTACTTTATAGTGTTGATTTTGCAGAGATTGAGCATTATCAAGCAGTCGGAGACTGGGAGAAAAGCGGTCAACTTTTGGCAGATATTGCTCAGCGCTTGGAGCAAGCTGGTGCAGATTTCATTGTTATTTGCACCAACACCATGCACAAGGTTGCTCCGCAGATACAAGAAAAGATTACGATTCCAATCTTGCATATTGCGCAGGCAACTGCGCAGGCCTTGTTGGCTGACGGTATTCAAAAAGTCGGTCTTCTAGGGACCAAGTACACCATGACCCAAGATTTTTACAAGGAGAAATTAATAGAGTCTGGGTTAGAAGTGCTGATTCCAGACCAAGCTGGTATTACAGAGGTCAATCGAATCATTTATGACGAACTTTGCCTAGGGAATATCAAAGAAAGCTCAAAGCAGACTTATCTTGCCGTTATAGATGATTTGAAAAAAGCAGGCGCTGAAGCTGTTATCTTGGGGTGTACCGAGATTGGTCTCCTCGTCAAGCAATCAGACACCGACCTGCCTCTCTACGACACAACAGTGATTCATGCAGAGAAAGCGGCGGAGTGGGGGGTAAATAAATGATTATAGAAGACAAGCACAACCGTAGGGTAGGGCATATAAATTTGTTTAGTGATGCGCTGGATAGTGTGATTGAGTTTGGGAAAGGGATAGATTTTTAGGACAAGTCTATGATACAAATTATCGTTAACGCTTTTGTTGAAAAGGATAAGACTGGAGCAGTCGTGGAAGTCTTGTATGCTAGTGCTGACCAAGATAAGGTACAAGCTAAATATAAAGAACTAACTGCACAATACCCTGAAAACTATTTAGCTATCTATGATTTACCGCTGGATACGGATTTGAATACACTAGATCATTATCCGTCTGTGTTTATTGGGAAAGAGGAGTTTGAGTAGAAATCTTGTTTTACCTAGATAGCTTATTCCCAACAGCTTAAGAAGAAAGGAAAAATTAACAACATGATCAACCGTTACTCTCGCCCTGAGATGGCGAATATTTGGAGTGAAGAAAATAAATACCGTGCTTGGCTTGAGGTGGAAATCTTGGCTGACGAGGCATGGGCTGAGTTGGGAGAAATCCCTAAGGAAGATGTGGCTTTGATTCGCGAGAAGGCAGACTTTGATATTGACCGTATTTTGGAAATTGAAGAGGAAACGCGCCACGATGTGGTGGCCTTCACACGTGCGGTTTCTGAGACTCTTGGTGAGGAGCGCAAGTGGGTTCACTATGGTTTGACTTCTACCGACGTGGTGGACACTGCCTACGGTTATCTCTACAAGCAGGCAAACGACATCATCCGTCGTGACCTTGAAAACTTCACCAACATCATCGCTGATAAGGCTAAGGAGCACAAGTTCACCATTATGATGGGTCGTACCCACGGTGTGCACGCTGAACCAACAACTTTTGGTCTTAAATTGGCGACTTGGTACAGCGAAATGAAGCGCAACATCGAGCGTTTCGAGCATGCGGCTGCTGGTGTGGAAGCTGGTAAGATTTCTGGTGCGGTTGGTAACTTTGCCAACATCCCACCATTCGTTGAAAAATACGTCTGCGACAAATTGGGTATCCGTGCTCAAGAAATCTCTACACAGGTCCTTCCTCGTGACCTTCACGCTGAGTACTTTGCAGTTCTTGCCAGCATCGCGACTTCCATCGAGCGTATGGCGACTGAGATTCGTGGTTTGCAAAAGTCTGAGCAACGCGAAGTGGAAGAGTTCTTTGCCAAAGGTCAAAAAGGTTCATCTGCTATGCCTCACAAACGCAACCCTATCGGTTCTGAGAACATGACAGGTCTTGCGCGTGTTATCCGTGGTCACATGATTACAGCCTATGAGAACGTGGCTCTCTGGCACGAACGTGACATTTCCCATTCATCAGCTGAGCGCATCATCACACCAGATACGACCATTCTGATCGACTACATGCTTAACCGTTTTGGAAACATCGTCAAGAACTTGACGGTCTTCCCAGAAAACATGATCCGCAACATGAACTCAACTTTCGGTCTTATCTTCAGCCAACGTGCTATGTTGACCTTGATTGAAAAAGGAATGACCCGTGAGCAAGCCTATGACTTGGTACAACCAAAAACAGCCTACTCTTGGGACAATCAAGTAGACTTTAAACCACTTCTTGAGGCAGATCCAGAGGTGACATCACGCCTCACTCAAGAGGAAATCGATGAGATTTTCAACCCTCTTTATTATACCAAACGAGTGGATGATATCTTTGAACGTCTTGGACTGGGTGATTAATTAAACAATAAACAGCGAGGCTCAATCTCGCTGTTTATTGTTTATCGAAAAGACTTAGTCTTTTTTTCTTTTAGTGAGTCCATAGGCTGCTAGTGTGGCCATGAGTCCTGCGACTACTAGTCCTGTAGAATCGTGACTTCCTGTTTCAGGAAGTTTTTTCTCTGTTGCCACAGGAGCTGGACCTTGAGGAAGAGCTTTGTTTTCCTCAGCAGGAGCAGTTGCTAGAGCTGGTTGGCTTGGGATTTCTAGTTTTGGTTTTTCTTCAGCAGTAGCGGCTTGTCCGTTTTCATCGCCTACATGTGTTACCAGAGTTCCTACTTCGACTATTTGTGTAACAGCTTCCTGCGCTACGACACTATTTACAAGTGTTTTCACTTCCTTGCCATCGGCAGAAGTGCTCACAGAGTAGAAGTTTGTACGATGCCCGTTGACACCTTTAGTAAGGACTTGAGTTTTTCCTTTGAGCAAGAGTGAATTTTCACGAGTCACTGTGGTAAATGGAATTTCTTCCTCTTGAACATCTAGTCTAGGTTTTACCTCAGTAGTTGGTGCAAGACCACTTTCATCACCCTTGTGAGTTACAGGAGTACCGACTTCAACAACTTGGTTCACAGCTTCTTTGGTTACCAGGCTATCAAGGATTGTTTCGGTTGTTTTTCCATTTTCAGTGAGTACAGAGATGTAATGAGTTCGTTCACCTTTGATTCCTGCTGTGATAATATTTTGCTGACCAGCTGGAAGGTTAGGATTTTCTTTCTTGATAACATCAAATGGAATTTCTTCAGTTCTTGTGATGAGTTCTGGCCTGGTTTCAACATTGGCAGCCACTTCATTTTCATTCAGGCTTCCTGAGTGAGTTGCAGCTGGTTTGAGACCTAAGCGAGCGGCTTTTAAGTTGGCTACAAGTGTGTCAAGCTCAGCTTGTTTATTACGGTTGAGGTTGTAATTTAGAGCTGTTTTAGCTGCATCA
>CAUOWW010000036.1:0-16604 GCA_963508345.1 uncultured bacterium | reverse complement strand
GTTAAGCTCTTATCTGCTGCGATTGCTTCTTTTTCTGCTTTCGCTGCTTTAGCTAAGTCTGCTTTCGCTGCTTCTTTTACAGCATCTAAGTTTCCTGGTGTGTGCACGCCTTCGATAGCTTTAACACCTTCTGATTTCGCTGTTGCTACTGCATCTGCTGTGTCTGCTGCTGTAATCTTAGATTCTTCTTCTGTTTTCTTAGTATCTACTTCTTGTTCTTTTGCTGTACGTTGTGCTTCTGTTAAGCTCTTATCTGCTGCGATTGCTTCTTTTTCTGCTTTCGCTGCTTTAGCTAGATCTAATTTTGCTTTTGCTTTTTGTAAAAGAAGTGTCTGTGCATTGATATCTGCTTGATTTTTACGATTCGCTATTGCTACATTGTTTGTTTCTTCATTTAAAATCTCTTGAGCCTTAGCTATTTCTGCTTGATAGGCTGCCCATGCTTCATGTGTATAATCACTTTGATTTAAAGTTGCTGCTTTTGCTGCTTCCGCTCGTAGGTCAGCTTTATACATATTAACTGTTACAGTTTGAGCAGGTGATGTCATAACACCTTCTTTTTTAGTAGTCGCAACTGTTGTTCCTGAAATTAAATTTCCATTTGTTTGATAAGTGACTGTCGGATTCAGTACAAATGTTGCAGCTTTTGTTGCAGGAAGTTCTAATTCGTACCAAAACTCTTGAGAAGATTTCGGTCTTACTGAGTTAATACGCATAGATAATTGATTTCCAGTAGTATTAGGAATAATTTTAGTTTTATCATAATTTGCTAATCTTGCTCCCTCTGGAATTGTCAAAGAATAAACTGGGGTTGTTGAAGTTGCTTCACCTTTATTTTCAAGTCTTGCTTGAATTCTAACTGTAACTTTTTGCTCAGTAGCAGAAACAGCTGTTTTAGAAAAAGTTGTTTCAGTAACAGTAGGTACAACATAAGCTCCACTACCTACTCGTATATTACTTACACTAGCACCAGCATATATACCTTCAGGCGTTCTGTGAGAATTTCCTTCATCATAACTTTGATTGTTAATTGATTCAAATTGAAGACGAAGTTTTGTTACCCCATCAGGAACATTAACAATTTTTGAAAACTCTCCTAAAGGAAAATTTTGATAATTAGGTTTATCCTCTGCTATTTTAGTACCTGTATTTGCATCTTTTACTATTAATTTCGCACCATTTATCCCATTAGTTTGACCAATATTTTGAGAACGATAGCTAATAATTACTTCCTGACCAGGAACGACATCTATATCTTGATAAATAGGTCCGTATTCTGTATTTGGTGTTCCACCAGCACCTCTTTCATTATATGCAGACAAGACTGCTGCGATATTTGTTTTCGATCCTGGAAGGAGTGATTCATAATTTCCTGTTTTAGAAGCCCAAATAAGCAACACTTTATTTGTACTTGAGTTTACAGCATTCCAACCTTTCAGTTTAGATAATTCTACAATAGTTGAAGCTATATGTGACGTTGCTGTTGGTAACTCTGCTCCTAATGTTGTATCTGAGAAATCACCATTGATGATGCTAACACCATGTTCATTTACAGCTAGCGGATCTGTGCTTGTTGACGTGCTAGGAGCTGTATCTGTACGGAATGGATTATTTTTATCCAATGCTTTTCCATTACGTTCATCTCTAGAACCTGAGTTTGCAATAGAATTAGACTCCAAAGGCTGTTCAGCGCTGGCATTTTTTGAGCTTTTGCTTCCTTTGTCACTTGTATTATCTACCGCTTGTTCTTTTTTCTTTTCAGATTTTGTTTGCAATTTTGATGTTGCTGTAATTAACTTTCTATATGCTGCGGTTAATTCAGTTTTAGTTGTTGCAGTGCTTAGATCAGTTCTTGCTTCTTCTAAGACAGCTCTAAGATTGTTAACGCTTTCTTCTGTCTTAGTAGCATAGGTTCCTTTAGCAAACTTTCCATCAATTTCTTTGATTAAATCTGTTAATTCTTTCTTATCTAGAGTCTCCACCTTCTGAGGTGCTGATTCTGGAGAAGGACTATTTTCAACTGTTGAAGATTGAGTATTTGTCTCTACTGTTGCAGCAGGACTAGTGGCTACTGTGTTCCCTTCGTAGGTCCCATTCTGGACATTCTGATCTTTAGGTTGCGGTGCTTGAGTCTCCCCATTAGTTGAAGGCACCCCTTGCTCTGCAGCAGATACTGCTCCATTTCCTAAAAACATGAACAATGCAGCTACTGCGACACTAGCTGCACCAAAGCTGACCTTACGAATAGAAAAACGTAATTGCTTTTCACGATCGTGTTTACCTTTATGAAACATCTAATTTCCTCCAAAATAAATATTTGTATCACTCCTTATAATACACTTTTACTCTAATAATTCAATAGCCTCTGTTCCATATTTTTCATATTTTTTTATTCTTTTATAATCTTTATGCGTATATATATATATATATATACGCATAAAGGTGATTTTATTCTATAATTATAGCACTTATTGAAATAAAAATTATATTATCAGAAATATTAAATTTTTGTAACATTTAGCATTTTTAAAAAGGTCAGGAAATTTCCCAACCTTCATACATGTTTATTTGATTTTCTTGGCTAGCATGGTCGCAAAGCGTAGTTGAATACGATTGCCATTTTCATCGCGACGGTGTAAATGGCCTGGATTTTCATTGTACTTGACCAAGTCCCAATCCTTGTAATAGTATGCCAATTCTCCCTCTTTAAATGTGAATGGGAAGTTCACTGAGCAAGGATAATCCTCCGTGTCCATGGCACAGACGATAAGATTATAGCCACCAACAGTGGTTTTCTCCTGCATATTTTTGATAATTTCAGGAATGCGATCTGCTTGCAAAAACATCAGAACCACTGTCGATACGATGAAATCATAAGCTTGCCCAATGCTAGCTGAATTGATATCGTAAAGACCAACAGGCATATCCAAATCTTCCTGCTCAACAATGCTTTGTAAGATTTCAAGGGCCAGTTCATTTTGATCCACAGCTGTCACATCAAAACCTTGCTGGGTTAGAAAGAGGGAATTACGCCCCTGACCACAGCCCAAATCCAAGGCTTTCCCTGGTTTTACTGTCTGCATAGCCTCTAGGACCTCTGAATGAACTGGATTGGTATTGTATTTCTTAGGGAAATAATCCTCAGGTTTACAATAAAATTCCAAATACCATTCTACATCGTCTGTTACAGCCTCCACTCGGTGCCAAGCTTGTGGTTGTGCCATGGGATTGTCAGCCCCCGCTTCAAAGAGATGCTCAGCTAGAACTTCGCCATCCTCTGTCAACTCAATAAACTTGAGAGTTCCTTTTAAAACAGTAATCTTGCCCCAAGTCCCAACCTTGGTATTGTGTTTCTGCTGAACAGCCTCTGGCATGGTTTCTTTAGTCCACAAGGGCATACGTTTATAAGCAACTAATTTTTCCATTTCCAATTCCTCTTTTTATCGCTGATTAACAGCTTTCATCACGCGCGCAATGTCGCGGTTTTGCTCACGACGTTTGATTGACTCTCGTTTGTCATAGTCATGCTTCCCTTTGGCAAGTCCTAAAAGGAGCTTGGCATAGCCATCTTTGATATAGACTTTAAGGGGAACAAGGGTCATTCCTGTCCCTTTGGTCTCTTGTTCCAATTTTTGGATTTGTTTCTTATGGAGCAGGAGTTTGCGACGGCGTTCTGGTTCCTGGTTCCAGATATTGCCCTCTTCGTAAGGAGCGATATGAACATTGCTCAACCAGACCTCCCCATTTTTCACTTGGGCAAAGCCATCCTTGAGATTGATTCGAGCAGCTCGCACACTCTTGATTTCAGTTCCAGTCAGGACCATTCCTGCTTCTAGCGTATCTACGATTGTATAGTCATGACGCGCCTTTTTATTTTGTGCGACGACCTTTCCCTCGCCCTTTGCCATGCTTGGCTCCTTTCTTAGCTACTTCCTTATAAAAAGGTTTCTTTCCTTTTTTCTTCTTATCTTTCTGTGAATGCTTGCGCTTATCATTTGAGCGTCCTGATTTTCTCTTATCTTCCTTCTTATTTGAACGACGACTTGAACCACGCCCTCTATCACTACGACTAGACTGTTTCAAGCCTTTTTCGATCACATCAAACTCACTTGGGATGTAAGAGAAGTCAATTTCCCCCGTCATCTTGTCAGCTCTTTCAACCCGAATACGAATTTGTTGACCTACACGGAAGGTTGTTCCTGATTTCTCCCCACGAAGGGTCAAATCACGCTCATTGAAATGATAAAATTCAGGTAGATTGGTGAGGTGAATCAAGCCTTCAACTGTGTTTGGCAATTCGACAAAGAGACCGAATTTAACGATGCTGGACACAACCGCATCGTACTCTTCGCCCACGTATTCTTCCATATACTCAGCCTTTTTCATGGCTTCGACTTCGCGCTCAGCCTCAATGGCACGACGTTCACGGTTGGAAGACTGGGTCGCAATCTCTGGAATCACTTGCTCAAAATGCTCTGCTATTTCCTTAGAACGGCCGTAATCACGAATCATACGGTGAACAAGAAGGTCTGGATAACGGCGAATCGGACTGGTAAAGTGAGTGTAATAATCAGCCGCTAATCCATAGTGGCCGTGATTGTGCTCCGAATAGCGAGCCTGCTGCATAGAGCGAAGAAGCATCATGGACAATACATCTGCATAAGGTTCTCCCTCAACAGTACGCATGATGTCTTGGAGGGCCTCCTGGCTAATCTCACTGGCAGTCCCATAAATGCGCAAGCCAAAACTCGAAGCATAATCAATAAACTTCTGAACCTTTTCAGCCTTTGGCTCCTCATGGATACGATAAATAAAAGGCAAATCCATCTTGCTAAAATGCTCGGCAACTGTTTCATTAGCCATCAGCATAAAGGACTCAATCATGCGCTCGGCAACACCACGCTGACGAAGAACGATATCAACAGGCTTACCTTGTTTATCCACTAAAATCTTAGCTTCATTGGTATCGAAATTGAGGGCACCACGTTTCACACGCATGTTTTCTAGAGTTTCATGGAGCTTAGCCATAAGTTCAATACTTGGAACAATTTTCTGATATTCTTGTCTCTTTTCCTCATCGCCAGCTAGGATATCATTGACATCACTATAGGTCATACGGAAGCTTGTCTTGATAACCGTTTGTGTGATAGTGTAGTTGACCACACGACCATGTTTATCAATCTCCATAATGGCAGACTGGGTCAGGCGGTCAACTTGAGGATTGAGGGAGCAGATACCATTTGACAGTCGTTCTGGAAGCATTGGGACCACACGGTCTGTCACATAGACTGAAGTTGCGCGGTTAAGAGCTTCCTTGTCAAGGGCAGAATCCTCAGTAACATAATAGGAAACATCTGCTATGTGAACTCCGAGTTCGATATTGCCATTTTTCAGAGCCTTGATATGCACAGCATCGTCCAAGTCTTTAGCGTCAGCACCATCAATGGTAAAGGTAATCTCATCTCTCAGATCCAGACGACCCTCCATATCCTTTTGAGACGGAAGATCAGGCACACTTTCTGCTTCCTTGACAACAGCTCCTGGAAACTCGGATACAATATCCATAGACTCCAAAACCTCAAGGACATCAATTCCGACATCTGTTGAATGACCCACTACATCGAGGACACTAGCGACAAAGAAATCATGTTTCTTGCTCGGGTATTTGTCGATAATTACCTTGAGAACTTCTGTTCCCTCCAGTTTAAGGGCTGGTTTCTTAACATAAATCGGTTGACTGATTTTCTGATTTTTCGAACGGATGTAGCCAGCATACTTAGGCTTTTCCTGATCTAGAACGATTTGGCCGACAACAGTTGTCAAACTGTGCTCTAGGATATCAATAATTTTGGCTTCGGCTGCTGTTCCCTTATTTCGGTCAGCGACTTTCTTGATGACGACCTCAACGGTATCGCCATCAATAGCATAATTAACATCGTTTTTTCCTACAAAAAGGTCGTCCTCTTCCCCTTCCAGACTAACAAAACCAAAGCCATTTTTATGAGCATGAAAAATCCCCTTGAGAGTAATCTCATGTTTTTTCTTAACTTCCAAGGTCAGACTTCCATCTTCTTCAAAGCGAATCTGATGTTTTCTCTCCATTAGGGACAAGGTTTTAATCAACTCACGAAAATCCTTGGAACCGTCTTTTCCCAAAGCCTGAGCCAAGTCATTGACAGTTACCTTTCCCTTTTCTTGTAAATATTCTTTTATTCTATCTTTCATATTTTCTTTCTAGATTTTTAATTTTCTTTTACTGTAAAACCTTCTTAAACATCATTTAAAAATAAAAAGAGGCAAAGACCTAGTCCTGCCCATTATTTTCTTATCTACTTGATAATACCGTCAATGCTAAGGCAATGGCTAGCCAGAAAAAGACTAAAATTCCTGTCAAACGTTGCATCACAGCTTCAAAACCGCGCGCTTTGCTACGTTCAAACAAATCACCTGCGCTGGCATCAAATACATTGCTAGATTGGTTTTTAGTTGGTTGCATAAAAATTGCAATCACAATCACAACAGATAATACTAATAAAATGGTTAATAATAGGTTATACATATCAAACTCCTTAAAATCCCTATTATTTTACCATAAAATCTACTTAGATTCAAGATGTAGGGTTACTTTTCTTTCCTTGGGACAATACTTTAAAACCTCAATCTTGTCTGGATGGGTTTTGGAGTTTTTACTGGTTAGGTAATTGATACTGCCACAAGAGGAGCATTTGAGATTAATTTTTACTCGCACTAGATTTCCTTTACTTTTAATAATGTTCGAAATTGAAACAGGTTAAAGAGACAACTAAAGGCAACACAAAGGCTTGTCGCATAAAAGACAGCATGGTAGCCAAATTGATCTGCTACTGCAGAACCTGCCATGGGACCAACGACACCTCCCAGATAAAAGAATACCTGATTGAAGGCAAAGACCCTCGAAATACCTGCTTTGGGAGTCATCTTGCTAAGAAGAGCATTAACTCCAGGAATCAAGGCACCTGTCCCCAATCCAAAGAGGAAACGATAAAGTCCTAGTTGAAGGGGGCTAGAGGCATTGGCACAGAGGAGATAGATAATAACTGAATAAAACTGGGCTACAACCAAGAGGCGATGGTTGCCCACCTTGTCACCTAGCTTTCCCATGACTCCTGCACTCATCATACTGGAAAAGCCCATACTGGATACAATCAAACCAGAGACAAAAAGAAGATTCTCTGTCTGCCCTAAGTCACGTACATAAAGAGCTAAGATAGGGCCGATTGATTGGGCTGAAAATTGGATGACAAAACTGGTCAGAAAGAGGTTGAGCAAAAGATAGGGATATTTAACTGATGTAAATAATTCCTTTGTTGGGATGGCCTTTTCCTTGGCTACTGGTTGAAAATCTTCCTTGATAAAGCAAATGGTCAAAATAGCAGCTAAAAATAGAAAACTACCCACCAGTAAAAAGACAGTACGAATGCCAAATAATTCTGCGATAAAGCCACCAATAAAGGGACCAGTTAGAGTGCCTGCAACTACGCCTGTAGACAAAGTACCTAAGGCAAAGCCTGATTTCTCCTTGGGAACCTGACTGGCTATCAAGGCCGTTGCATTAGGAACAAATCCTGCAAATACCCCATTTAATAAACGAAGAAAGATTAACCAATAAATATTTGGGACAAAGGCCAAGCCTCCCATAGTAATAGTCATGGCCATGCCAGCCCGAATCATCATGGGTTTTCGACCGTATTTGTCAGCAAGGATGCCCCAGATAGGAGAGAAAAGTGCCGCAGAAATGGCAGAGACAGAAATAGCTAAACCTGCATAAAAAGCAGCTTGATCACTCCCTACACCTAGATTTTCCACAAAGATGGGCATAAAGGGCACTACCAAAGAAATACTGGCTCCAGTCAGAAAATTACCAAACCAGGCAATGCGCAGATTATCCTTCCAGTTAATCTCTATCATCTTAGCTACCTCCCTCAAGAAGGGAGAACACCTGAGTAAGAAGCTGGTCCTGATTTCCATTGTTGTTTAAAACATGGCTGGCCAAATCTTTCTTTTTCTCTAAAGGCCACTGGGCTGCCAGACGAAACTCAGCTTCATTCTTGGATAGCTGATCCCTTTTCATTAAGCGTTCTACTTGGACATCTCT
Organism: uncultured bacterium; assembly: GCA_963508345.1. Taxonomy (GTDB): domain Bacteria; phylum Bacillota; class Bacilli; order Lactobacillales; family Streptococcaceae; genus Streptococcus. The sequence continues at coordinate 8,470 of CAUOWW010000036.1, read as the reverse complement.
ATCCACATAGACCAGCCAAGTCTCATCAAACCAAGCGCTGTAGGCCTGCTCAAAAAGTAGGGGAATATCCATGAAGAAAATCTCTTCTGTCTGAGCCAATTGGTCTCTTAATGTAGCTAGTTCCTCACGGATAATCTCTCCTTGGATTTGCTTAGACCATTCTCGTTCTTCAGGATTTGAAAAGATAAGACTAGCTAGGAGAGGGCGATTGAGTTCTCCATTTTCAAGGATGATTTCTTGCCCAAAGTGCTGGACTAGAGCCTTAAACAGACGACCGCCAGGTTTCTGTAGTTGGTGGACGACTGCGTCGGCATCCACTACTTGAAAGCCTTGCTGTCTTAGAAAATTTGTCACGGTTGACTTACCAGAGGCAATTCCCCCAGTGATTCCAATGATTTTTCCCATCAATTCCTCCTTTGGCACTGAGGACAAAAATGGGTGCCTCGTCCACCTAGTTGGATTTTCTCAATGATAGTAGCACAACGTGAACATTCTTGACCAGCCTTGTCATAGACCTGATGAAAATCTTGCATGGTTCCATCTTCCCCAAAGGCATTGGTATAGGTCCGAATGGTGGAACCACCTTTTTCAACAGCCTGACCCAAAACAGCGATAGTCTGGTCATGAATGGCAGTCGCTTCTTCTGCTGTCAAAGTCTGGGAAGGTCTGGCTGGATGAACCTGAGCTCGCCAGAGAACCTCATCCACATAGATATTGCCAAGTCCAGCTACCAAAGTCTGGTCTAAGAGATGGGATTTGATAGGCTTTTTAGACTTGGCTAGGGCAGCTTGAAATACCTGCACATCAAAGTCTTGTTCGCTTGGTTCAGGACCTAATTTTTTAGAAATAAAGTAAGCGTCTAAAAGGTCAGGAGCCAAGAGTTCCATAGTACCAAACTTGCGAACATCCTCATAAACAAGCGTGCCACCATCTTCAAACTGAAAGAAAATATGGGCATGCTTACGTTCAGGAACCTGGTCTGGATAGTAAAAATACTTGCCCTCCATCCGCAAATGGGAAATCAAAACCTTATCTGTCAGGCAGAAAAGCAAATATTTACCACGACGTCCCATTGACTCAACAATCTGACCAGGCACTTCCTTTTGAAACTCGTCCAAATCTGTCTTAATCATCTTGGGATAGCGAATTTCTACACTCGAAATCTTCTTTCCCAAAATCAATTTTTCTAAGCCACGACGAACGGTTTCAACCTCAGGTAATTCAGGCATAAATCCTCCTTCTGTAAAAACAAGAAGCAGGCATGAGCCCACCTCTACTTAGTATTCTTTTTCATTATAGCCAAAGTCAGCCAAATCTAGCTTTTTATCGCGCCAGTTTTTCTTGACCTTGACCCAGGTTTCTAGGAAGACCTTATCTCCTAGCATAAGTTCAATATCACGACGAGCCATGCTACCGATTTTCTTAAGCATAGCACCACCTTTACCGATGATAATCCCTTTTTGGCTATCTCGCTCGACCATGATGGTTGCACGGATGTGAACCTTGTCTGTTTCTTCGTCTCGTTTCATAGAATCCACAACTACTGCGACAGAATGCGGAATCTCTTCACGAGTTAGGTGCAAGACTTTCTCGCGAACCATCTCTGAAACCAAGAAACGCTCTGGATGGTCTGTAATTTGATCAGACGGGAAATATTGGAAACCTTCATCTAGATTTTCACTCAAAATATCCACTAGACGAGAAACGTTATTCCCTTGAAGAGCTGAGATGGGAACGATTTCCTTAAAGTCCATTTGATTACGGAAATCATCAATCTGAGACAAAAGCTGGTCTGGATGAACCTTATCGATCTTATTCACCACCAAAATCACAGGAACCTTGGTAGCCTTGAGGCGTTCGATAATCATATCGTCCCCCTTACCACGCGCTTCATCAGCAGGTACCATGAAAAGAACGGTATCCACTTCGCGAAGGGTACTGTAGGCAGACTCAACCATGAAATCTCCAAGAGCTGTTTTAGGCTTGTGAATCCCTGGTGTGTCGATAAAGACGATTTGTTCCTTATCAGTCGTGTAAATTCCCATGATTTTGTTGCGCGTTGTCTGCGCCTTGTCACTCATGATGGCAATCTTTTGCCCCATAACGTGATTTAAAAAGGTTGACTTCCCAACATTGGGACGTCCTAAAATGGCTACAAAGCCTGATTTAAATGTCATAATTTCCTCTTACTTTTTAAAATAACAAATCCCAGATTCGTGGGAGAAAAATCAATGCGCCTGTTAAGGCTGCGAAAAGAGATACCACTAATACCGCGCCAGCCGCCATATCCTTGGCATTTTTAGCCAGCATGGAAAAGTGATAGTGACTGGCCAAATCCACCACATTTTCAATAGCAGAGTTGATAATCTCAAAGGCTACTACCAAGAAAATGCTCAATAGGAGAAAGAGCCATTCGATTCGTGACACCTGAAAAACAAAACCTGCAAGAACAACTACAAGAGCCGTCACTGCATGTTTTCGCATATTGCGTTCTTCCTTGATGGCAGTAAAAATTCCTGTGAGAGCAAATTCTAAACTGGATATCAGGTCACGATTTTTCCATTTTCGTTTATTGTCTTGTGAGTCCATAGGCTGTCAAAATTTCTTCTTGTAAACCGAACATCTCCGCTTCTTCTTCCGGAGTGTAGTGATCATAGCCGTTGATATGTAAAAAGCCGTGTACTGCCAAGAAGCCCATCTCACGCTCAAAGCTGTGGCCATATTCCTCGGCCTGCTCATGAGCCTTATCGATAGAGATGAACAGTTCCCCAATATAGGCATCAAACTCAGACATCATCTCTGCCAATTCTGGATTTTCAAGTAAATCCTCTTCGTCAAAGGCAATTTCCAACTCTGGCTTATATTCAAGGCTGATGACATCTGTCGGACGGTCTGTGTCACGGTACTCCAGATTGAGTTCATGACTACGCTCATTAGTCACAAAAGTGACTGCCATCTCCTTGTCTTCTTTGCCTAATTTTTGGGCTGCAAATTCCAAAATTTCTTGGGTTTGTTGCAACATTTCTTTTGAAACTTGACCAGTTTCATCTACCATTTCAATATACATGTGCTTCTCGTTTCTCTTTACTTGGCTTTATTATACCACATTTCCATGATTTTATTCTACCTTTTTGATATAATACTATGGAATACAATCACAAGGAGAGAACGATGTCATTTGACGGATTTTTTTTACACCACATGGTTGAGGAATTGCGAAGAGAGTTAGTGAATGGTCGCATCCAGAAAATCAATCAGCCTTTTGAACAAGAGTTGGTCTTGCAAATCCGCAGCAATCGCCAAAGCCATCGCCTGCTCCTCTCTGCTCATCCTGTTTTTGGTCGCATCCAGCTGACCCAAACAACCTTTGAAAATCCAGCCCAACCTTCCACCTTTATCATGGTTTTGAGAAAGTATTTGCAGGGTGCCCTGATTGAGTCGATTGAGCAAGTGGAAAATGACCGTATTGTAGAAATGACAGTTTCCAATAAAAACGAGATTGGCGACCATATCCAGGCTACCTTGATTATCGAAATCATGGGGAAACACAGTAATATTCTACTGGTTGATAAAAGCAGTCATAAAATCCTCGAAGTTATCAAACATGTTGGCTTTTCACAAAATAGCTACCGTACCTTGCTTCCTGGATCGACCTATATCGCTCCGCCAAGTACGGAATCTCTCAATCCTTTTACGATCAAGGACGAGAAACTCTTTGAAATCCTGCAAACACAGGAAACGACAGCTAAAAATCTTCAAAGCCTCTTTCAAGGTCTGGGACGCGATACGGCAAATGAATTGGAAAGGATACTGGTTAGTGAAAAACTTTCCACTTTCCGAAACTTTTTCAATCAAGAAACCAAGCCATGTTTGACTGAGACTTCCTTCAGTCCAGTTCCTTTTGCAAATCAGGTGGGAGAGCCTTTTGCCAGTCTTTCTGATTTGTTGGACACCTACTATAAGGATAAGGCTGAGCGCGACCGCGTCAAACAGCAAGCCAGTGAACTGATTCGCCGTGTTGAAAATGAACTTCAGAAAAACCGCCACAAGCTGAAAAAACAAGAAAAAGAGTTACTAGCGACAGACAATGCTGAAGAATTTCGCCAAAAAGGAGAATTGCTAACAACCTTCCTCCATCAAGTGCCTAACGACCAAGACCAGGTTATCCTAGACAACTACTACACCAACCAACCTATCACCATTGCGCTTGATAAGGCCTTGACTCCCAACCAAAATGCCCAACGCTATTTTAAACGGTATCAGAAACTCAAAGAAGCTGTCAAATACTTGACTGATCTGATTGAGGAAACCAAGGCAACCATTCTCTATCTAGAAAGTGTGGAAACCGTCCTCAACCAAGCTGGACTGGAAGAAATCGCTGAAATCCGTGAAGAATTGATTCAAACAGGTTTTATCCGCAGAAGACAACGGGAGAAAATCCAGAAGCGCAAAAAACCAGAACAGTATCTAGCAAGCGATGGCAAGACCATCATCTATGTCGGACGCAATAACCTGCAAAATGAGGAATTGACCTTTAAAATGGCCCGCAAGGAGGAACTTTGGTTTCATGCCAAGGACATTCCTGGAAGCCACGTTGTCATCTCAGGAAATCTTGACCCATCTGATGAAGTCAAGACAGACGCAGCAGAGTTAGCTGCCTACTTCTCTCAAGGTCGCCTGTCGAATCTGGTGCAGGTAGATATGATTGAAGTCAAGAAACTCAACAAACCAACTGGTGGCAAACCCGGCTTTGTCACTTACACAGGACAAAAGACCCTCCGCGTCACACCAGACCCAGAAAAAATCGCATCTATGAAAAAATCCTGATTTTACTTGAAATCAGGATTTTTAACATACTATTCACTCAAATCATATCCAATTATAGGACTAATCTTTACCACCTAGTTTCTCATTGATTTTCATCATCACACTAGCAATTTTTTCGCCCCAATAAGGATCTGAGGCATATTCCACATTCATACCAGAAGCCTTATTTCCAAGGAAAGTTCTGCCCCTATCGATATAATTTTCCTTAATCCACTTTGTTGCACCTAAAATTCCCTTATCCACATCATCAAATGTCTTGGCAGAAAGGTAAGGGGTCGTATCATAGGCTGTAATTCCAAAGAAATTATTCTTATCTTTGGCAATATTGCTACGTCCCCAGTCACTTTCTAAGGCACTATGAGCAAGGAGGTAGAGGGCATTGATATGATAATGTTCTTCGGCTTCCTTAAAGGTAGCTCCCTTATTTTCCAAGAGACTATTGTCAATATTTAACAGACTAAATACCTTATCCAAATCCTCAGCACTATAGTTTGTAGGTTCTGTTAAATCTTTGAAAAGGAAGGGATTCTCAAGCTTAAAACCATCAAAATGCAGGCCATCTGCCGAATAATATTTCTTGCCTACTTCCATATCAGAAAGATGAGAAGCTACTGGGATACTAGCATTCTGGGCCACATAGTGATAAAAACGGTGCCCATCACTCTCATAATAAGGGATAAAATCCTTGCTGGCATCTAGCGCTTGTAAATCTTCTGTTTTCATATAGCCTGACAAACCAGAAATAGTAATAGCCAGGCGCTTGTCATCACTTTTTCTATCCTTATCTAGCCAGACAACACTACCTTGCGATATATAGGAGAGCTTTTCACCATCTGCATTATAAACATTTGCTGTGACAGGCACTACTTGATAATAAGAAGCATTTTCATTTGTAGCTTTTTCTCCAAGCCATTTACCATCACTTCCAAGCTGATAACCATCTACTGTCTCATTTTTCGCCATGTAGCCACCAGATTTGAAGTAGTACCAGGCTTGACTTTTAGCATCGTATAGCCATTCTTTCTCAGCCATTTTGCCATCAGGTTTGAGATAAAACCAAGATTCCTTATCCCAAATCCATTCATTTGCTGCCATATAGCCACCAGATTTTAGATAATAATAGTGACCATTCTCGAAAATCCATTCTTTATCAGCATGATTTCCATTTTCTTTAATATAAAACCAAGATTGATATTGTTTGTCAAAAAGCCAACCTTGTTGTACTTTGGCACCACTGGCATTCACATAAGCCTGCTCAATCCACTGACTTGTCAGTAGATAACCGCCAGATTTGAAATAATAATCCTTACCCTTGATTTGTAGCCATTCTTTCTCTGCGTGCTGGCCATCTGCTTTGATATAAAACCAAGCGTCGTATTGAGAATCATAGACCCAGTCTTCAATTACTTTGGCACCTGTTGCACCAACATAGGAAGCACCTACCCAAGCAGTTCTTTTCATCTTTCCATTTTGGTCAAGATAATAAAAGGCTCCCTTGTCTTCTATCCATTCTGATTTGGCCATATAGCCACCAGATTTTAGGTAAAAATAGTCATCACCTTGCTTCAGCCATTCATTTTCAGCATAGTTGGCATCTGCTTTTATATAAAACCAAGATTGATAATGAGCATCAAAAACCCACTCATTGGCTGCTTGACTGCCATCTGATTTCAGGTATTGTTTTCCTTGCCAAGTACCATCACTTGCCATTACACCCTCTGGACTAGCTAAGAAAAATAGCAGAACTAAAAAAACAAATCTCAATTTCTTCATAAACTTTCTTCCTCTGTTCTTTCTACTTTATTGTATCAAAATTCTCTATAATCAACATTACAAACTGATAAAAAATCAAGAACAGATTGATTGCAGTTTACCTCAGAGACTCTTTTACTTCCTTGCGGAGATTTTCTAGACTGCTGATACCATATTTATCCATAACCTTTGGTAAATTTTCGATGATATCAGGACAGGCATATGGATTGGTAAAGTTGGCTGTTCCAACTCCAATAGCCGATGCTCCAGCCAGATACATTTCTAGGGCAGCTTCTGCCGAATCCACTCCTCCCATTCCAATGATAGGCAGGTCTGTTGTTTGAGCTACTTGGCGGATGAGTTTGAGGGCTACTGGAAAGACTGCTGGACCAGACATCCCACCTGTTCCATTTGCCAAGATTGGTTTTCTAGTTTTGAGGTCAAAGCGCATGCCAACCAGAGTATTAATCATAGTCAAGCCACTTGCTCCTGCATCTTCTGCAGCTTTTGCGACAGTAACGATATCCGTCACACTAGGAGTTAGTTTGACATAAACTGGTACATCAGAGGCTTCCACAGCTGCTTTCACCACATCATAGGCTAAATCTGGATCTTGACCAATCAAGAGTCCATGATTACAGTGATCTACGTTGGGGCAAGAAATATTAAGTTCAATTGCCTTCACATTAACTGCCTTGGAAATTCCACTAGAAACGGCAGCATACTCTTGTTTTGAAAAACCTGCTACATTTGCGATAATAGGAAGGTCTGGATACTCTCTTTCTAACCAAGGAAGTTTTTCAGCCAAAACAACCTCTAAACCAGGATTTTGCAGGCCGATTGCATTGAGCATACCTGCAGGCGTTTCTGCCACCCTTGGAGTTGGATTACCAAAACGGGGTTCAAGAGTTGTCGCCTTGATCATAATAGAACCTAAAAGGTCTAAATCATAGTACTTGGCATACTCTTGACCAAAACCAAAACAGCCTGATGCTGGAATAATAGGATTTTTCAAATCCAAGCCTGGTAGAGAAACTTGTAAACGATTTGTAGTCATGATTTTCTCCTTATAATACAACTGTTCCTGTGCGGAAAACAGGGCCATCTTCACAGACGCGTTGGCTGACCGTCTCACTTTCTGGTACTTTTAGGACACAAGCATAGCAAGCCCCCATCCCACAAGCCATACGAGATTCCAGAGATAGATAGGCTCTTGGGTGGTCATAAAAGGTTTGATTGATATACTTCATCATTCCTGGCGCCCCACATGAGTAAACAGCATCAAATTGATTGTCTAAATCCTTGATAACAACTGAAACATTTCCCTTGATACCATAAGAACCATCATCTGTCGTTACAAAGACTTGACCATATTGAGCCAATTCCGTCTCTAAAATAACAGCATCCTTATTAGCAAAACCGAGAACTGTCACTACTTTCACACCACGCTCATGCAATTCCTTGGCCACCTCAAGCAAGGGCGGAACACCAATTCCACCACCAACAAGGAGAACCTGGCTCTGCTCATCTAGGTCAGACAAGTCAAATCCATTCCCCTGAGGTCCCATCACATCAAGAGTATCTCCCTGACTTAAGGTTGAGAAAATAGTTGTCCCAGCTCCCTCAATCCGATAAATGAGATGACACTGCTTCTTAACCTTATCAATAGATGAAATCGAAATAGGACGGCGCAAGAGATGGGCGTCATCAGGCACGCGCAGATGTAGAAATTGGCCTGCTCGCATAGCTTCAACCATTTCTCCTTCTAGGACTAATTCAAAGATTGCTGGTGCGATTTTCTCCTGTGCTACCACTTTCATAGTTTCCAAACGAATTGCACCCAAACGTTTCTTACATGTGGGATTCATGACTTTTCCTCCTTAAATTTTAA
>CAUOWW010000035.1:0-16959 GCA_963508345.1 uncultured bacterium | reverse complement strand
AGTCGTTTCAAGGTAAGGAATCTTAGACGGTTTTTGAAAGTCATATTTCTTCATTTGACTTTCACAATCAGGACAAGATGGGGCGTCGTAGTCCAGTTTGGCGATGATTTCCTTGTGTGTATCCTTATTGATGATGTCTAGAATCTGGATATTAGGGTCTTTAATATCGAGTAGTTTTGTGATAAAATGTAATTGTTCCATATGATTCTTTCTAATGATGGTTTCGTCGCTTTTCATTATAGATCTTATGGGACTTTTTTTCTACACAAAATAGGCTCCATAATATCTATAGGGGATTTACCCACTACAAATATTATAGAGCATTTTTTATTTTGATTCTCACACAAATATTTCTAATTTTTTATTAGTATTAGTATATCATTTTTAAAAACGAGAGTAACAAAGCAAGGTTAGTTTCTTTTTTGAGAATTGTCACAAAATTTGATATAATTGTAGCTATGAATAAAATAAGAGTCAGCAAAAGGGTTGAAAAGAAGCTCGCTAAAGGATTAGTTTTACTAGAAGCTAGAGACCTTGCAGATGTCAATCTTAAGGATCAGGAAGTAGAAGTCCATAGTCAAGAAGGGAACTTTCTTGGGACTGCCTACCTTTCCCAACAAAACAAGGGCTTGGGCTGGTTTGTGAGCATAGACAAGGTGACCTTCAATCAAGCTTTCTTTGAAACGCTGTTTAGACAAGCTAAAGAAAAGAGAAGTGCCTACTATCAAGATGATTTGACAACCGCCTTTCGTCTCTTTAACCAAGAGGGAGATGGCTTTGGCGGTCTGACAGTGGACCTTTATGGCGACTATGCCGTCTTTTCTTGGTATAACTCTTATGTTTATCAGATTCGTCAGACCATCTCAGAAGCCTTTAGACAGGTTTTTCCTGAGGTTTTAGGGGCTTATGAGAAGATCCGCTTTAAGGGTTTGGACTATGAATCTGCCCATGTTTATGGTCAAGAAGCACCTGACTTTTTCACTGTTTTGGAAAATGGTGTTCTGTATCAAGTCTTTATGAACGATGGCTTGATGACAGGGATTTTCTTAGACCAGCATGAGGTTCGTGGTAGTCTGGTTGACGGCTTGGCTATGGGCAAATCCTTGCTCAATATGTTTTCCTATACAGCAGCCTTCTCAGTAGCTGCAGCTATGGGAGGAGCTAGCCAGACAACTTCTGTTGACCTAGCCAAACGTTCACGAGAATTGTCTCAAGCGCATTTTCAGGTAAATGGGCTCAGCACAGATGACCATCGTTTTATAGTCATAGATGTCTTTGAGTATTTCAAGTATGCCAAACGAAAAGGCTTGACCTACGATGTGATTGTCCTAGATCCGCCTAGCTTTGCTCGGAACAAAAAACAAACTTTCTCTGTGACTAAGGATTATCACAAGTTGATTTCCCAGAGTCTTGAGATTTTAAATCCGAGAGGAATCATCATTGCCAGTACCAATGCTGCCAATGTTTCCCGTCAGAAATTTACAGAACAAATTGATAAAGGCTTTGCAGGAAGAAGTTACCAGATTTTAAACAAATATGGTCTTCCAGCAGATTTCGCCTATAATAAAAAAGATGAAAGTAGTAATTACCTCAAGGTGATTAGTATGAAGGTTAGTAAATGAAATTAATCGTTTCAGTAATGCCAAGAAGTTTAGAGGAGGCCCAGACTCTGGATGCCACAAGGTATCAGGATGCTGATATCATTGAATGGCGTGCCGACTATCTGCCTAAAGAAGCGATTTTGCAGGTAGCTCCAGCTATTTTTGAAAAATTTGCAGGTCGTGAGTTGGTTTTCACTCTGCGAACTCGCGCTGAAGGGGGAGAAATCGAACTTTCTTCAGAAGAATATATCCATCTAATCAAGGAAGTGGCGCAACTCTATCAACCAGACTATATTGATTTTGAGTACTACAGCTACAAGGATGTTTTTGAGGAAATGCTGGATTTCCCGAATCTCATTTTGAGTTACCACAATTTCCAAGAAACGCCTGAAAATATGATGGAAATCTTGTCAGAGTTGACGAGCCTAAATCCAAAACTTGTCAAGGTTGCGGTGATGGCTCACACGGAGCAGGATGTCTTAGATTTGATGAACTATACACGAGGCTTTAAAACCCTCAATCCTGAACAGGAATATGTGACTATTTCTATGGGCAAGGTGGGCAAGGTCTCTCGTATTACTGCGGATGTGACTGGTTCTAGCTGGTCCTTTGCTAGTCTGGATGAGGCTAGTGCTCCTGGTCAGATTTCCCTAGCTAACATGAAAAAAATCAGGGAGATTTTGGATGAAGCTTGATGGCTATACACGTTTAGCTGCAGTTGTTGCCAATCCTATTAAGCATTCTATCTCTCCCTTCATCCACAATAGCGCCTTTGAGGCGACAGCTACCAACGGTGTTTACGTGGCTTGGGAGATTGAAGCGGGTGATTTGGCAGAAACAGTGGCCAATATTCGTCGCTACCAGATGTTTGGAATTAACCTTTCTATGCCCTATAAGGAGCAAGTGATTCCATATTTGGATGAACTGAGTGACGAAGCGCGCTTGATCGGTGCGGTCAATACGGTTGTCAATGATAATGGCACTTTAATTGGATATAATACAGATGGCAAGGGATTCTTTAAGAGCTTGCCTTCTTTTACAATTACAGGTAAAAAGATGACCCTGCTGGGTGCAGGTGGTGCGGCCAAGTCCATTTTGGCACAAGCTATTTTGGATGGTGTCAGTCAGATTTCAGTCTTTGTTCGTTCAGTTTCGATGGAAAAAACAAGACCTTACCTAGACAAGTTACAGGAGCAGACAGACTTTAAGGTGGACTTGTATGCTTTAGAAGATGTTTCGGAACTGCAAGCAAGGATTGCTGAGTCGGAGTTGCTGGTTAATGCCACCAGTGTGGGCATGGATGGTAAATCATCTCCAGTTCCTGAAAACATAGTCTTACCAGAAACTCTCTTAGTAGCAGATATCATTTACCAACCTTTTGAGACGCCGTTTTTAAAATGGGCCAGAAGTCAGGGTAATCCAGCGGTCAATGGTCTGGGAATGTTGCTCTATCAAGCTGCAGAAGCTTTTCAACTGTGGACAGGCAAGGAAATGCCGACAGAAGAGATTTGGCAGTCCTTAACAGAAAAATACCAATAAAGAAAAGGAGACTCTCCTATGAAAATCAGAATCGATATTCCTCATCATCCTTATGATATTCAGATTGAAAAAGGTTGTCTGGCTCAGGCTGGTCAATGGTTGCGAGAACTCTGGCAACCACAAAAGGTAGTCATTGTGACAGACAACCATGTAGCTTCTCTTTATGCAGAGAAGGTCAAGCTCAGCCTAGAAGATGCTGGTTTTAAGGTAGCAGTTTTTGACTTTTTAGAAGGGGAAGAAAGAAAGAATTTAACCACTGTCCAGAAAGTCTATGAATTTTTAGTCAAGCAAGGTCTGACTCGTAGCGATGGACTCGTGGCTCTTGGTGGCGGTGTCGTTGGGGATCTGGCTGGTTTTGTAGCCTCTACCTATATGCGAGGTATTCATTTTGTTCAGATTCCGACTAGTTTGACAGCTCAGGTGGATTCTTCTATCGGTGGAAAGACGGGTGTTAACACTCCATTTGCCAAGAATATGGTAGGAACTTTTGCCCAACCAGATGGGGTTCTGATTGACCCGCTTGTCCTTGAAACACTCGGAAAAAGAGAGTTGATTGAAGGAATGGGTGAGGTTATCAAGTATGGCTTGATTGAGGACCCAGAACTTTGGGCTCTCTTGACGGAGCTGGATGGTTCTGTAGAGAGTATTTTGGAATACGCAGAGACTTTAATTGAACATTCTTGCCAGGTCAAGCGCAAGATGGTGGTTGAGGATGAGTTGGACAATGGTGTTCGTCTTTACCTCAATTTTGGCCACACTATTGGCCATGCTATTGAAGCGACGGCTGGTTATGGCAAGGTCATGCATGGAGAAGCTGTGGCCATGGGTATGATACAGATTTCCAAGGTTGCTGAGGAAAAAGGTCTTATGCCAGCTGGCATAACCCAATCTATCACAGAGATGTGTCAGAAATTTGGTTTGCCAGTTGACTATGAAAACTGGGATGTTGACAAGCTTTATCAGGCTCTTACTCATGACAAGAAAGCGCGTGGCAATACCTTGAAATTGGTCTTGGTGCCAGAGCTTGGTTCAGCGACCATTCACCCAGTTTCTCTGGAAGAGATGAAAGACTACTTGGTAAAATAAGGAGAATGTATGAGATATTTAACTGCAGGAGAATCACACGGCCCCCGTCTGACAGCTATCATTGAGGGAATTCCAGCTGGACTTCCTTTGACAGCTGAGGATATCAATGGGGACCTTAAACGCCGTCAGGGTGGTTACGGTCGAGGCGGTCGTATGAAGATTGAGAGTGACCAGGTTGTCTTTACTTCGGGCGTTCGTCACGGGAAGACGACAGGGGCTCCTATTACCATGGATGTCATCAATAAGGACCACCAAAAATGGCTGGACATTATGTCTGCTGAGGACATCGAAGACCGCCTTAAAAGCAAACGAAAAATCACTCATCCACGTCCAGGTCATGCCGACTTGGTTGGGGGCATCAAGTACCGTTTTGATGATTTAAGAAATTCTTTGGAGCGCTCATCTGCTCGTGAAACCACTATGCGGGTGGCAGTTGGAGCGGTAGCTAAACGCCTATTGGCTGAACTGGATATGGAGATTGCCAACCATGTCGTAGTCTTTGGTGGCAAGGAAATTGATGTTCCTGAGAATCTCACAGTTGCTGAGATTAAGGAGCGAGCTGCCCAGTCTGATGTTTCTATTGTCAACCAAGAAAGAGAACAGGAAATCAAGGACTATATTGACCAAATCAAACGTGACGGTGATACCATCGGTGGGGTTGTGGAGACAGTCGTTGGAGGTGTTCCAGTTGGTCTTGGTTCCTATGTCCAATGGGACAGAAAATTGGATGCGCGATTGGCCCAAGCAGTTGTCTCTATCAATGCCTTTAAAGGGGTAGAATTTGGTCTTGGCTTTGAAGCTGGTTACCGTAAAGGTAGCCAAGTTATGGACGAAATTCTCTGGTCTAAAGAAGACGGTTATACCCGCCGTACTAATAATTTAGGTGGTTTCGAAGGTGGTATGACTAATGGGCAACCCATCGTTGTTCGTGGCGTCATGAAACCTATTCCTACTCTTTATAAGCCTCTCATGAGTGTGGATATTGAAACCCATGAACCCTATAAGGCAACCGTTGAGAGAAGTGATCCGACCGCTCTTCCAGCAGCAGGAGTGGTCATGGAATCCGTTGTGGCAACGGTTCTGGCACAAGAAATCCTTGAAAAATTCTCATCAGACAATCTAGAGGAATTAAAAGAAGCGGTAGCCAAACACCGAGACTATACAAAGAACTATTAAGGAGTTCCTATGGCAAAAACAATCTATATCGCAGGTCTTGGTTTGATTGGTGCCTCTATGGCACTCGGTATCAAACGCGATCATCCAGATTATGAAATTTTAGGTTATAATCGCAGTCAAGCTTCGAGAGATATTGCCTTGAAAGAAGGCATGATTGACCGTGCAACGGATGATTTTGCTAGCTTTGCTCCTCTTGCGGATATCATTATTCTTAGCTTGCCAATCAAACAAACCATTTCCTTTGTTAAGGAGTTGGCCAACTTGGACTTGAAAGAAGGAGTCATTATCTCAGATGCTGGTTCGACCAAGTCAGCTATTGTAGATGCAGCGGAGAACTATTTGGCTGGCAAATCTGTTCGTTTTGTCGGAGCCCATCCTATGGCTGGTAGTCACAAGACAGGGGCTGCTTCTGCGGATGTCAATCTTTTTGAAAATGCCTATTATATCTTTACACCTTCAAGCCTGACAAGTCAGGACACGCTTGAGGAAATGAAGGATCTGCTTTCAGGTCTTCATGCCCGTTTTATCGAGATTGATGCCAAGGAGCATGATCGTGTCACTTCTCAGATTAGCCATTTTCCTCATATTCTGGCTTCTAGTCTCATGGAACAGACCGCGGTCTATGCTCAAGAACATGAGATGGCAAGGCGCTTTGCGGCAGGTGGTTTTCGAGATATGACCCGAATTGCGGAAAGTGAGCCAGGTATGTGGACCTCCATTCTCTTGTCCAATCGTGAGACTATCCTAGAGCGGATTGCGGATTTCAAGGAGCGTTTGGAAGCGATTGGTCAAGCCATCAGCAAGGGAGATGAGGAGCAGATTTGGAACTTTTTCAATCAAGCGCGTGAGCAACGTCAGGCCATGGAAATCCATAAGCGTGGTGGTGTGGATAGTTCTTACGATCTCTATGTCGATGTTCCCGATGAAGAAGATGTCATCTTGCGGATTTTGGAACTGCTACGTGGAACTTCCTTGGTTAACATCCATATTAACGAGGAAAACCGTGAGGATATTCACGGAATCCTACAAATTTCATTTAAAAATGCTCAAGACTTGGAAAGAGCGGAGCATCTCATAACAGAAAATACTGACTACACAGTCGTCATCAAATAAGGAGAAAATCATGTCAAATATTTACGATAGTGCAAATGAACTCAGTCGCGGTTTACGCGAATTACCAGAATACAAGGCTGTTAAAGCAGCTAAAGATGCGATTTCAGCAGATGCTGAGGCGAGCAAAATCTTTACAGAATATGTTGCTTTCCAAGAGGAAATTCAAAGACTAGCCCAGACAGGTCAAATGCCAGATGCATCCTTTCAAGCGAAGATGGAAGGCTTTGGCAAGCAGATTCAGGGAAATAATCTATTGTCAGAATTCTTTACCAAGCAACAACAATTGGCCATTTACCTTTCTGACATTGAAAAAATTGTTTTCGAACCAGTTTCAGAATTGCTAAAATAAGAAAATAACAATCATAAAGTCAGGAATTTTTAAGGAATTTCTGGCTTTTTATGATAAAATAGGTAAAAGTATTGCAAGTATGAGGTTTAGTATGAAACTAAAAACAAACATTAGCCACTTACATGGCAGTATCCGAGTTCCAGGTGATAAGTCTATCAGTCACCGTTCCATTATCTTTGGAAGTTTGGCTGAGGGTGAGACTAAGGTTTATGATATCTTGCGTGGTGAAGATGTCTTGTCAACCATGCAGGTATTTCGTGACCTCGGCGTAGAGATTGAGGATAAGGACGGTGTCGTTACTATTCAAGGTGTCGGTATGGACGGCTTAAAAGCGCCTCAAAATGCCCTTGATATGGGAAATTCTGGAACCTCGATTCGCCTGATTTCAGGTGTCCTTGCAGGTGCAGACTTCGAAGTAGAAATGTTTGGAGATGACAGTCTTTCCAAACGTCCTATGGATCGTGTGACCCTTCCACTGAAACAAATGGGCGTTAGTATTTCAGGGCAAACTGAGCGAGACCTGCCTCCCCTTCATTTAAAAGGGACGAAAAACCTAAAACCTATTCATTATGAGTTGCCAATTGCCTCTGCCCAAGTCAAGTCAGCCTTGATGTTTGCGGCCTTGCAGTCTCAGGGGGAGTCCGTGATTATTGAAAAAGAGTGCACCCGTAATCATACTGAAGATATGTTGCAACAATTTGGTGGTCATTTAAGTGTGGAGGGCAAAAAAATCACAGTCCAAGGGCCACAAAAATTGACAGGACAAAATGTGGTTGTTCCAGGAGATATTTCCAGTGCAGCCTTTTGGCTAGTCGCAGGTTTGATTGTTCCAAATTCTCGTGTAGTGCTGAAGAATGTGGGTATTAACGAAACGCGTACAGGTATCATCGATGTCATTCGTGCCATGGGTGGAAAATTGGAAATAACTGAAATTGACCCAGTCGCTAAATCTGCAACCTTGACTGTTGAGTCTTCTGACTTGAAAGGAACAGAGATTGGTGGTGCTTTGATCCCACGATTGATTGATGAATTGCCAGTTATCGCTCTACTTGCGACCCAAGCTCAAGGTGTAACAGTTATTAAGGATGCTGAGGAACTTAAGGTCAAGGAAACAGACCGCATTCAGGTTGTGGCAGACGCTTTAAATAGCATGGGTGCGGATATCACACCTACAGCAGATGGAATGATTATCAAAGGAAAATCAGCCCTTCACGGTGCTAGAGTCAATACTTTTGGTGACCATCGTATCGGCATGATGACGGCTATCGCGGCCCTTTTGGTTGCTGATGGAGAAGTGGAGCTTGACCGTGCAGAAGCCATCAATACCAGCTATCCTAGCTTCTTTGATGATTTGGAGAGCTTGATTCATGGCTAAGGTATTACTAGGATTTATGGGGGCTGGCAAATCGACTATTGCCAGAGGTTTAGACCCTAATTATCTTGATATGGATGCCCTGATTGAGAAACGCTTAGGCATGTCCATTGCGGAATTTTTCGCTGAAAAGGGCGAAGAAGTCTTTCGTCAGGTAGAATCAGAAGTCCTAGCTGATTTACTACAAAGAGACCAAGTCGTGTCAACTGGTGGAGGAGTGGTCGTTTCTCAGCGAAATCGTGACTTACTCAAGACCAATTCTGATAATATCTATCTGAAAGCCGATTTTGAAACCCTCTACCAACGCATATCAGCTGATAAGGACAATCAGCGTCCGCTTTTTCTAAATAATAGCAAGGAAGAACTTGCAGCTATTTTTCAAGAAAGACAGGACTGGTATGAGGAAGTAGCCAGTCGGGTTTTGGATGTGACCAAGCTAACCCCAGAGGAAATTATAGAGGAACTGAGATGAAAATTGCTTATCTAGGTCCCAAGGGATCATTTTCACACCACGTTGTGCAGACAGCTTTTCCTCATGAGGAATTGCAGGCCTTTGCCAATATTACAGATGTCATCAAGGCCTATGAGCAAGGCTTGGTGGACTATTCTGTGGTGCCAGTTGAAAATTCTATCGAGGGTAGTGTTCATGAAACCTTGGACTACCTTTTTCATCAGGCCCGCATTCAAGCAGTGGCAGAAATCGTTCAGCCTATTCATCAGCAGTTGATGGTGGTCCCAGGCCACACTAAGATTGAAAAGATTTTTTCACATCCACAGGCCTTGGCTCAAGGAAAGAAATTCATAGATGAACAATATCCAGAAGCTCAAATCGAGGTAACAGCTAGTACAGCTTATGCGGCCCGTTTTATTTCCGAACATCCTAATCAGCCTTTTGCGGCTATTGCACCAAGAAGTTCTGCTGAAGAATATGGCTTAGAACTGATTGCTGAAGATATTCAAGAAATGGAAGCTAATTTTACACGTTTCTGGGTTTTGGGAGCTGAAGGTACAGCCATTCCCTTGCAAGCACAAACTGAAAAAATGAGTTTGGCCTTGACCTTACCTGACAACCTTCCAGGTGCACTTTATAAGGCCCTATCGACCTTTGCTTGGCGAGGAATTGACCTGACAAAAATTGAAAGTCGGCCACTCAAGACAGCACTGGGAGAATACTTTTTCATTATCGATGTGGACTATGCCGATAAGGACCTGGTCCACTTTGCCCAAAAAGAATTAGAAGCGATTGGAATTCAGTATAAAGTACTGGGCGCCTATCCTATTTATCCAATATCAGACCATGGAAAGGAGAGAAGATGAGCAAAGAAAATCCCTTAAGCCATCACGAGCAGTTACGTTATGACTATCTCTTTAAGAACATTCATTACCTCAATGAGCGAGAGAAAAAAGAGTTTGCTTACCTACAAGGTAAGTTAAATATGGCTAGTGGTAGCGAAGTTTCTCCAGAAATTCATAATGAAAATCACGATATGGAAGAGTCTTTTATGGAACCAATCAATCAGTCTCCTCTTCCATCCTATGGTAACCGTAGTCGTGCAAAAAAATACCAGAAAAGTCATTCTCAACCAAAGGTTAAGTCCAAAAAACGCAAGATTCGTTGGGGGCGTATTTTTGCAGGATTGCTTGCCCTTCTGGCCTGTGTCGGTTTTGGCATGATTTTTATGTTCCTAAAAGGGTATTCAAATGCTGATCCAAACAAACCTGCCAATGCTAAGGCAGCTCAAGTAGAAGTCTTTAATGGTCAAGATACCAGAGATGGAGTTAATATTTTGATTATGGGGACGGATGGACGAATTGGCCAAAACAGTGCTGAAACGAGAACAGACTCTATTATGGTCCTAAATGTTGGTGGCTCAGATAAGAAAATTAAGCTGGTCAGCTTCATGCGTGACAATTTGGTTTATATAGACGGTTATAGCCAAGTGATTAACGGTAGAAAGCAGTCCGATAACAAATTAAATGTAGCCTATGAGTTAGGAGAACAAGAGGGGCAAAAAGGGGCAGAAATGGTTCGCCAAGTCTTGAAAGATAATTTTGACTTGGACATTAAGTACTATGCTTTGGTAGACTTCCAGGCCTTTGCAACAGCGATTGACACGCTTTTCCCTGATGGTGTGACAATTGATGCCCAATTTTCAACATTGAATGGGCGTCCATTAACAGAAGCTACAGTCGGAGATGATTTGCATGCTACTGAGACTGAGTCTCCAACCCAAACCATCAAAGTCGGAAAACAGCAGATGAATGGCTCGACTTTGCTCAATTATGCTCGCTTCCGTGATGATGATGAAGGCGATTACGGTCGTACCAAGAGACAACAGCAAGTGTTGACAGCTGTTCTGCAACAACTCAAGGATCCAACTAAACTCTTTACTGGATCAGAAGCACTTGGTAAGGTCTTTGGCATGACCTCTACGAATGTTCCTTATAGTTTCCTACTGACCAATGGCTTATCCTTCCTAGATGGAGCGCAAAATGGCATTGAGAGATTAACAGTTCCAGAACTAGGTGATTGGGTCGATGCCTATGATGTCTATGGAGGCTTGGGCTTGCTGGTTGATCAAAATAAATATCAGAATAAATTATCTCAGATGGGCTTGAGATAAAATAAGATAGGAGAATCAAAGTTTGAAGGCTATTTATCTAGCAATCAAGCTTTGATTTTTTACAGTCTGCAATAGATTTTCACCCCTTATTTGTGGTATAATGAAACGATACGATAGAAAGAATAATGAACAATATGACTGATTTAAAAGCAATTCAGGCTCGAAGTCTGGAGATGGCTGAATATTTTGTGAATTTTTGTAAAGAACATGATTTGCTTTGCTATCTCTGTGGGGGAGGTGCTATTGGTGCCCTTCGAAATAAGGGTTTCATTCCTTGGGACGACGACCTAGACTTTTTTATGCCCCGTAAGGACTATGAAAAATTGGCAGCATTATGGCCTCGTTATGCAGATGAGCGTTATTTCTTGTCAAAAAGTAACAAGGATTTTGTCGATCGTAATCTTTTTATTACCATTCGTGACAAGGAAACCACTTGTATCAAACCTTACCAGCAAGATTTGAATTTGCCACATGGTCTGGCCTTGGATGTCTTGCCTTTGGATTATTATCCGAAAAATCCAGCTGAGCGGAAAAAACAGGTTCGTTGGGCACTGATTTATTCTCTTTTTTGTGCGCAAACTATTCCAGAAAAGCATGGCGCACTTATGAAATGGGGAAGTCGTATTTTACTGGGATTGACTCCAAAATCTCTCCGTTATCGCATTTGGAAAAAAGCTGAAAAAGAAATGACCAAGTACAGTCTAGCTGAGAGCGATGGAATCACGGAACTATGCTCAGGTCCTGGCTACATGAGAAACAAGTACCCAATCGCATCTTTTGAGGATAATCTTTTCTTGCCCTTTGAAGGAACAGAGATGCCTATTCCAGTTGGCTACGATGCCTATCTTAGTACTGCTTTTGGAGATTATATGACGCCACCACCAGCAGACAAGCAGCTACCACATCATGATGCTGTCATCGCTGATATGGATAAGTCTTATACAGAGTATAAGGGAGAATACGGAGCATGATGGGAGAAAAAATTAGCGTTATTGTTCCAGTCTACAATGTAGAAGCCTATCTGGAGCGATGTGTGAAGTCAATTCTTCAACAGACTTGTACCAATTTTGAACTAATCCTAATAAATGATGGGTCTACTGATTCTAGTGGACAAATCTGTGATTATTTAGCAGATCAGTATGAAAATATCAAGGTTTACCATATCGAAAATGCTGGTGTTTCTAATGCTAGAAATGTTGGAATTCAGCTAGCGACAGGTGCTTGGATAACTTTTGTTGATAGCGATGATTTCGTCACCAATGATTACCTAGCTACTTTAGCTAGTGCAGTTGAAGGAGAAGATGTAGGTTTTGTGATTGCTCCTCTACACCATATCAGAAATGGAATAGTGACAGACTTACCCTTGTATTCTGGTAGAAAAGAACTTTGGTCAACAGAAGAAACCATGAAAGAATTACTGATGACTACTAAGACCTCATTCTTTCCAGTCGCAAAACTATTTAAGAGAGACCTGCTGACAGATGAAAAATTTAATACAGACTACCATCTAGCTGAAGATGCCTTGTTTTTAACGGAATTGCTATTAAAGACAAGATGTAGTAGTGTATTTGTTGACAAACCAATTTATTATTATGATCATCGTGAGGGAAGTGCGACAACATCTGTTAATCGGTATGTATTTGATACGATAGAAGTTTATAAGAACATCATTACTCAAGTATCACAAGTATTTCCCAATTTAAAGTATGAATTAAAAAATAGAGAATGTTGGTCATATATCACAGTTTACGATAAAATTATCTTTACTTCATCTGAACAGTATCAAAAGGAGAAAGTCGACCTAAGGGCTTGGATTATTCAGCATCGACGCGAAATATGGAAGGATGCTTATTTCACTAGATTTCGTAAGATAGCTGTCCTGTTACTTGTCTTTTCTCCATGGATATATAAAAAAATTGTTGGATTCAGAAACTAATATTATGAGAAGGAGTTGAAAATGAATTTTTCAAAAATGGATGAATACTTTGAAAAATCAAAACTATGGATTGCATATCTCTTTGTTTTCATTTCGATTTTAAGTATGAGTTCACTGGTTTATAAGATAGCAAATCCCCTTTATAAAGGATTGTCAGCGATTGTAGTGCTTTATATTTGCTATACCTTATTGTTTAAGTGGAAAAAAATCACAGTAGATCGTAAATTTCTATCCTTATTTGGACTCTTAGTTGGAAGTCATCTCTTATCAGCTATTTTCAATCGCTCTGGACATTTGATTGGAAATGTGATTGAGATCCTCTTTATGGTAACCTATATTTTATTATTTACCATGTTAGAATCAGGTCAATTAAAGAAATTATTTGATTGGATTGCATACACTATTCAACTTGTTTCTTTTTCTTCTGCGATTTTTGCGTTTGGTTTATTGGTAAGTAGAGTCCTTATCCTATTTAAAATTGGACAGCAATCTTATTACTATGGTGTTATGAATGGACGTCTGTGGGGGATTGTCAATCCAAATGCTAGTGCGATATTTTCATACATTAGCATTGTTTTGGCTATGTATTTGATTCATAAAGGAAGTAAATATTCTGTCTATCTTAAACTGAATAATGTGATTCAATTAGTTTATTTTGCAACCATGCAAAGTAGAGGAGCTTTATTATCTTTAGTGTTAATGCTTGGGTTTTATAGTTTCTTTATTAACAGGGGCAAGTTAGCTAAGCGATTTCTAATCTTTATAGTTTCTGCTTTACTTGTTTCTGCTGCTAATATCGGATTGAGTTATGTAACCTCTATTTACATATCCTCAGGGAAAGCAACTGTATTAGACTTAAATAAAGGACAATCTTATGCAGAAACGGATTCTTCAGTTATAAAAAAAACAGGAGAACTTCATCTAATAGAAACAACACCTAGTGGTAGAACTTATATTTGGAAAAATGCTATAAAAATGGGAAGTGAGAAACCAATTTTTGGTTATGGTGTACGAAATGTTCCAGATTATTACACAAAATATTTCAGTAAATTTGAGATTCAAAATTCTCTTATTGGTGGAAATTTCCACAACATTTTGGTAACGATATTTGTTAGTTCTGGAATTTTAGGTTTAGTATCCTTTCTACTTATACTAGGATATATATTTAAGCACTTTTTGACTTATTTGATTGTTTCTAAAAAGAACTCTGAAAAGTTGATTATGATTCTTTTCTTTGGCATCTTGTTCGGTCAATTATTTGAAAGTCAGATTATGTACTCAACTAACTTTATTAATATTATCTTTTGGTTGATTATTGGTTATGGATTAGTTGTTTGCAAACGTGATGAAGGTATTCGTTATCAGGAAGTAACTGATATTAGAGAGATTCAACAGATGGAACTAGGAATCATGGAATACATTCATGAAACTTGTCAGAAAATTGGTGTCAAATATTTCCTAGCTTATGGCAGTCTTATCGGTGCGGTTCGTCATAAAGGTTTTATTCCTTGGGATGATGACATGGATATCTGTATGTTACGAGAAGATTATGAAAAGTTGCAAGACTACCTTATCTCTAACCCTGACGAACGTTACGAAGTGATGTCTTATAAAAATAATCTCAACTATGTCTATCCTTTCATGAAAGTGCAGGATAATCAAACTTATTTGTTAGAAGAAGATGTTCGCATTGATTCCAATATGGGGATTTATGTAGATATTTTCCCTGTAGATGGTTATGAGGATGATTCTGTTTTTAAAGATAAAATGACGAGACTTATAAAAAAACGTCAATTAAGCTGTTATACATTTAAGGGTATTACCAATACTAAAAGTCTATTAAATTCTTTAATTCGCTATATATCAGTCATTGTCTTCTATTTCACAAATACGAATAAGTATATTAGAGGCATTGATGAACTTGCTAAATCTAGAAAAGTAGATGATTACGAGTTGGTTGACTATCTTATTTATAAAGATATGCACAAACCAGTCTGGAAGCGAGAGTGGTTGGAACAAACTATTATGGGTGTATTCGAAGGTAAGGAATTTATGATTCCAAAAAATTATCATGAAATTCTGACCTCGGACTACGGAGACTACATGCAACTACCACCAGTTGAGCTAAGGTTCTCTCATCATGATTTTCAATTGTGGAAAATTATTAAGGTATCTCAGTGATGTTATTGAAATGAAGAAACCATTGACTCAATGTAAAAAGATTAGGAGTGAATAATAGATGTCAGAGAAAATTTTGACTCTTGAAGAAATTAAACAAATTGAATTAGATATTTTAAACTATTTGCATGAATTGTGTGAGGAACATGAAATCAAGTATTTTATTGATTTTGGAACCTTACTAGGAGCTGTACGCCATAAAGGTTTTATTCCTTGGGATGATGATACAGATATTTCCTTGGCGCGTGATGAATTTGAAAAACTGTATAAGGTTTTAAAAAATGAAAATCATCCCTACTACAAATTAATTTCATTCAGAGAAACAAAGGGGTATCCTTACAGTTATATGCGAGTCTATGATGTGAGGACACGTCGAGATGCTAATCTTTTAGATAAGTCAGTTATTCTAGGTACTTGTGTTGACATTTTTCCATATGATGGAGTTGTTACAGATGAACGTGATAGAAAAAAGATGAGACTTTATAAACAATTTATTAGACTTTCGTCTCTGAATTTTAAAGGAGTCAAAATAGATAATGGAGGTGTCAAGAATTTACCACGTTATGTTGCATCTGCAATTTTCAGACTGACTTCTCCGCAGAAGTGGAATGAAAAATTGGAGAAGTTAGCTTTGCAATATGATGTTGAGCAGGCTACAGATCTTGCATGTACTACTTATGACTCTTACTACCCAAGTGGAATTAAGAAAGAGTGGTTATATGATACAATTGAAATGCCCTATGAGAATATTCTTGTGAAGGTTCCTAGAAAATTCCATGAGATTCTGGTTTACGAGTTTGGTGAAGACTATATGACTCCTCCGCCTATTGAAAATCAAAATCCAGGAACTGATAAAAATTACTGGACTGATTAATTTATGAGCAAATTGCTTTGATTTGATAATTCGATAAAATAAATAGCCTACCTATCTACTGGAATATTCCTTGTTTTCGATAGGTAGGTTATTTTTTAATTTCTTTTAATCTTAGCAAGTGCAAGATTGAGTGCATAGTGGAGTGTTTTATCTTTGGTAAGAAATAGCGTCAAGAGATAATAGATACCGCAAGTCGCAACAGTCGAGAGAACCATGATTATCATATTGAAGTTGACTGTATAAGAGTTGATTTGGAAAAGGAATTTAAATGCAAAATAGATTGGAATGAATCCGAGCGATATAATAGTATAGCGTGTTAAAGTAGTAAAGATTTCTTTTAAGTCAAGCAGATGATGTTTCTTGATAAAGTAAATTTCCAGTAGAACAACTACAGTTTCTGCAATAATAGTAGTAGCAATGTAGTACTCTGGTGCAAAAATATTATTGAAATACAAGAGACTGTTGAGTAGGATATTAGCTCCGCCACCAATAAAGTAAAAGGCTGTTAAACGATTTTCGTGGTCGTTGATGAAGATAATTTGTTTACCAAGGATTAACTCAATGGCCCAGATGATGGTACGAAAGGCGAAGACACTAGTCACAATACCTGCTTCGAGGTATTTTTCAGAAGAGTAGATGACTGCTGCGTAGTTCCCTAATACCATAATCCCAATACTGGTTGGAATGATAAGGAAATAAAAGAGGGCGGCTCCTTGGTTCAGAAGATTTTTATAAGATTCGTAGTCTTTCTTACCGAGATAGTAGCCGAGACGTGGAATACTGACGTTGATAGCTCCACTCAGGACACTGGCAATCAACATAACGATGCTGGAAGCAATAGTGTAGTAAGAAATGTAGTTTTCATCAGGTCCCTTGGTAATAAACATTCTATCAAGTAAGGTGTAGAGCATGTTGGCATTAGCTAGAAGCAACATGGTCAAGAGTGGCTTAGATGCTTTGATTAATTCGACAAGACCAATCTTGACAAAGGAAACTTCTCTCTTGATCCAAAGAAAACTGAGCAGGTAGTTGAGGATAGTTGTTGCACTCATGATAATTGCATAAGGTACGATATCATTTGGAGTTTTTACAAAGGTGAAGATAGCGACCA
>CAUOWW010000034.1:0-17066 GCA_963508345.1 uncultured bacterium | reverse complement strand
CAGGTATCTTGGGAATTCCTAACTTTACAACTTGGCAAATGGTTTACTTCTTTGTTGTAATTACAACTATTGCAACCTTAAACTTTTTGCGTAGTCCAATTGGTCGTTCAACTCTCTCTGTTCGTGAGGATGAAATCGCTGCTGAATCAGTTGGGGTTAATACGACTAAGATTAAAATCATCGCCTTTGTCTTTGGTGCTATCACTGCAAGTATTGCAGGGTCACTTCAGGCAGGATTTATAGGCTCTGTTGTACCGAAAGATTACACTTTCATTAACTCAATCAATGTTTTGATTATTGTTGTATTTGGTGGACTTGGTTCCATTACAGGTGCAATCGTTTCAGCTATTGTCCTTGGAATTTTGAATATGCTTCTCCAAGATGTTGCCAGCGTGCGTATGATTATCTACGCTTTGGCCTTGGTATTGGTAATGATTTTCAGACCAGGTGGACTCCTTGGAACATGGGAATTGAGCCTATCACGTTTATTTAAAAAATCTAAGAAGGAGGAACAAAACTAATGGCATTACTTGAAGTAAAACAGTTAACCAAACATTTTGGCGGTCTAACAGCTGTTGGAGATGTGACTCTTGAATTGAACGAAGGGGAACTGGTTGGACTAATTGGTCCAAACGGAGCTGGGAAAACCACTCTTTTCAACCTCTTGACGGGTGTTTATGAACCAAGTGAGGGAACTGTTACCCTTGATGGTCACCTTTTAAATGGGAAGTCACCTTATAAGATTGCTTCTTTGGGACTTGGACGTACTTTCCAAAATATCCGTCTCTTTAAAGATTTAACCGTTTTGGACAATGTTTTGATTGCCTTTGGAAACCATCACAAACAATATGTTTTTGCTAGTTTCTTACGCCTACCAGCTTTTTACAAGAGTGAAAAAGAATTAAAGGCTAAAGCTTTAGAATTACTGAAAATCTTTGATTTAGATGGTGATGCAGAAACTCTGGCTAAAAATCTTGCCTACGGACAACAACGTCGTTTGGAAATTGTTCGTGCCCTCGCTACGGAACCTAAAATTCTCTTTTTGGATGAACCAGCCGCAGGTATGAACCCACAGGAAACAGCAGAATTGACTGAGTTAATTCGTCGCATCAAAGATGAATTTAAGATTACAATTATGTTGATTGAACATGATATGAATCTGGTCATGGAAGTAACAGAACGTATCTACGTACTTGAATATGGTCGTTTGATTGCTCAGGGGACTCCAGAAGAAATTAAGACCAATAAACGCGTTATCGAAGCTTATCTAGGAGGTGAAGCCTAATGTCTATGTTAAAAGTTGATAATCTTTCTGTGCATTACGGTATGATCCAAGCAGTCCGTGATGTAAGCTTTGAAGTGAATGAAGGAGAAGTTGTTTCCCTTATCGGTGCCAATGGTGCAGGTAAGACAACCATTCTCCGTACCTTGTCTGGTTTGGTTAGACCGAGTTCAGGAAAGATTGAATTTTTAGGTCAAGAAATCCAAAAAATGCCAGCGCAGAAAATCGTAGCTGGTGGGCTTTCACAAGTACCAGAAGGACGCCATGTCTTCCCTGGCTTGACTGTTATGGAAAATCTTGAAATGGGAGCTTTCTTAAAGAAAAATCGTGAAGAGAATCAAGCTAACTTGAAGAAAGTTTTCTCACGCTTCCCACGTCTTGAAGAACGGAAGAACCAAGATGCAGCTACTCTTTCAGGGGGGGAACAACAAATGCTTGCCATGGGACGGGCTCTTATGTCAACACCAAAACTTCTTCTTTTAGATGAACCATCAATGGGACTTGCCCCAATCTTTATCCAAGAAATTTTTGATATTATTCAAGATATCCAGAAACAAGGAACAACTGTCCTCTTGATTGAACAAAATGCCAATAAGGCACTCGCAATCTCTGACCGAGGCTATGTATTGGAAACAGGGAAAATCGTCCTATCAGGAACAGGAAAAGAACTCGCCTCATCAGAAGAAGTTAGAAAAGCGTATCTTGGTGGCTAAAAAGGTCCGAGGGACCTTTTTAGTCGGCGGATGAAGATTGCGTAGCAATCATCAAATCCAGTGGATTGTTTTAGTCGGTGGATGAGGATTACGAAGTAATCTTCGCATAGTCTGGGAGACTAGTTTAGGTTGCAAATGAAGATTACGAAGTAATCCTCATTAATAGTCCAGTGGACCTTTTTAGTCGGTAGATGGAGATTGCGAAGCAATTATCTTATCCAGTGGATTGTTTTAGTCGGTAGATGGAGATTGCGAACAAATCTTGATCTACATTAAAAGATTAATTTCTAATAATTGAAAAAATCGAATGAAAGGTATCTTACCTTCATTCATAGAGCTCGATTTTAGAGCTCTTTTTGCTAGCTTATTCATACTTTTCTGAATTTTGAAAAAGAAATGTAAGCGTTTGATAGATTTACAAAAAGATTGTATAATAGGGATAAGAATAGAAAAGGAGAAGTCTCATGGCAGTTAAAGATTTTATGACCCGCAAGGTAGTGTATATTAGTCCAGATACAACAGTATCTCATGCAGCAGATTTGATGAGAGAGCAAGGGTTGCATCGCTTGCCTGTTATCGAAAATGATCAATTGGTTGGTTTGGTAACTGAAGGAACCATTGCGCAAGCAAGTCCATCCAAAGCAACAAGTCTTTCTATCTATGAGATGAACTATCTTCTAAATAAGACAAAAGTAAAAGATGTCATGATTCGCGATGTTGTCACTGTTTCAGGCTATGCGAGTCTAGAGGATGCAACTTATCTGATGTTGAAAAATAAGATTGGTATTCTTCCTGTAGTAGATAACCATCAAGTCTATGGGGTTATTACTGACCGTGATGTTTTCCAAGCCTTTCTTGAAATTGCTGGCTATGGAGAAGAAGGAATTCGTGTGCGCTTTGTTACGGAAAATGAAGTCGGCGTTCTTGGTAAGATTGTTTCTCTAATCGTTGAAGAAAATTTGAATATCTCGCATACAGTCAATATTCCACGAAAAGACGGTAAGGTGATTATAGAAGTTCAAATTGATGGTTCAGTTGATTTGGCAGTCTTAAAGCAAAAATTTGAATCCGAGAATATTCAAGTAGAGGAGATTAGTCGTACTTCTGCAAAAGTTTTATAAGGAGGGGAGCCGAAAGGCTTCTTTTTTCATGAAAAGGGGAGTAGAGCAAAAGATGGAAAGAAATGAGAGAATATGGTATAATAAAACGATACAAAAAAGGAGTATTTATGGACATTTCAGAAATTCGTCAGAAATTTGACGCAAATCGTGAAAAATTAGCTTCTTTTAGGGGGTCTCTTTGACCTCGAAGGCTTAGAGGAAGAGATTGCCATCTTGGAAAACAAGATGACAGAACCTGATTTTTGGAACGATAATATCGCGGCCCAAAAAACGTCGCAAGAATTAAATGAATTAAAAAACACCTATAACACTTTCCACAAAATGGAAGAGTTGCAGGATGAAGTCGAAATTTTATTGGACTTCTTAGCAGAAGACGAGTCGGTTCAAGAAGAACTGGTAACGCAGTTATCCGAGCTTGATAAGATGATGACCAGTTACGAAATGACCCTTCTCTTGTCAGAACCTTATGACCATAATAATGCCATCTTGGAAATCCATCCAGGATCTGGTGGTACAGAGGCTCAAGACTGGGGCGATATGTTACTTCGTATGTATACTCGTTATGGTAATGCTAAAGGCTTTAAAGTGGAAGTCTTGGATTACCAGGCTGGTGATGAAGCAGGTATTAAGTCGGTGACCTTGTCCTTTGAAGGGCCTAATGCCTATGGTCTCCTCAAGTCAGAAATGGGTGTGCACCGTTTGGTGCGAATTTCACCATTTGACTCTGCTAAACGTCGCCACACCTCTTTCACATCTGTAGAAGTGATGCCAGAGTTGGATGATACCATTGAAGTGGAAATCCGTGAAGATGATATCAAGATGGACACCTTCCGTTCAGGTGGTGCTGGTGGACAGAACGTCAATAAAGTTTCAACAGGTGTGCGTTTGACACATATTCCTACGGGAACTGTCGTCCAGTCAACGGTCGATCGTACTCAATATGGAAATAGAGATCGTGCCATGAAGATGTTGCAGGCTAAGCTCTATCAAATGGAGCAAGAAAAGAAAGCTGCGGAAGTTGATTCCCTCAAGGGTGAGAAAAAGGAAATCACATGGGGAAGCCAAATCCGTTCTTATGTTTTCACGCCTTATACTATGGTAAAAGATCACCGAACTAGCTTTGAAGTTGCACAAGTAGATAAGGTTATGGATGGAGACCTAGATGGTTTTATCGATGCCTATCTCAAGTGGCGAATCAGCTAAGATAGAAAGGAACTCACATGTCAATCATTGAAATGAGAGATGTCGTCAAAAAATACGACAACGGAACGACTGCCCTACGCGGTGTTTCGGTCAGCATTCAACCAGGGGAATTTGCTTATATCGTAGGTCCTTCAGGAGCAGGGAAGTCAACCTTTATTCGTTCTCTGTATCGTGAAGTAAAAATCGATAAAGGAAGCCTTTCAGTTGCTGGTTTTAATCTGGTTAAGATTAAAAAGAAAGATGTCCCACTTCTACGTCGTAGTGTTGGGGTTGTCTTCCAGGATTATAAACTGTTACCAAAGAAAACCGTTTATGAAAATATTGCATACGCTATGGAAGTAATCGGGGAAAATCGCCGTAATATCAAAAAACGGGTGATGGAAGTTTTGGACTTGGTTGGATTGAAGCACAAGGTTCGTTCTTTCCCAAATGAGCTCTCAGGTGGAGAACAACAGCGTATTGCGATTGCGCGTGCTATTGTAAATAATCCAAAAGTATTGATAGCCGATGAACCAACAGGAAACTTGGACCCAGATAATTCATGGGAAATCATGAATCTCTTGGAACGGATTAACCTACAAGGGACAACTATTTTGATGGCGACTCATAATAGCCAGATTGTAAATACCTTGCGCCACCGTGTCATTGCCATTGAAAATGGCCGTGTTGTTCGTGATGAATCAAAAGGAGAGTACGGA
Source organism: uncultured bacterium (assembly GCA_963508345.1). Lineage (GTDB taxonomy): Bacteria > Bacillota > Bacilli > Lactobacillales > Streptococcaceae > Streptococcus. The sequence continues at coordinate 12,049 of CAUOWW010000034.1, read as the reverse complement.
TACGATGATTAGTAGATTTTTTCGTCATTTATTTGAATCGCTAAAAAGTTTGAAACGAAATGGCTGGATGACAGTAGCTGCTGTCAGCTCAGTCATGATTACTTTGACACTTGTTGCTTTGTTTGCATCTGTTATCTTTAACACGGCAAAATTGGCTACGGATATTGAAAACAATGTCCGAGTGATGGTATACCTTCGTAAGGACGTAGCTGATAATAGTGAAACTATTGAAAAAGAAGGTCAAACTGTTACAAATAATGACTACCACAAGGTATATAATGCTTTGAAGGGGATGTCTACAGTTAAGAATGTTACTTTTTCAAGTAAAGAAGAACAATACGAAAAATTAACTGAGACAATGGGGGATAACTGGAAAATCTTTGATGGTGACGCCAATCCTCTCTATGATGCATATATTGTAGATACTAAGACACCAAGTGATGTAAAGACAGTAGCGGAAGAGGCTAAGAAAATTGAAGGTGTATCAGAAGTTCAAGATGGTGGTGCTAATACAGAACGCTTGTTTAAGTTAGCCTCATTTATTCGTGTCTGGGGACTAGTTATTGCGGGCCTCTTGATTTTCATAGCAGTCTTCTTGATTTCTAATACCATTCGTATTACAATTATTTCCCGCAGTCGAGAAATTCAAATTATGCGCTTAGTTGGTGCCAAGAATAGCTATATTCGAGGACCATTCCTACTTGAGGGGGCTTTCATCGGATTGCTTGGAGCAACTCTTCCATCGGTTTTAGTACTAGTTGTTTATCAAATGGTTTACCAATCTGTTAATAAGTCATTAGTAGGTCAAAACCTTTCTATGATTTCACCAGAAGTATTCAGTCCACTGATGATTGCCTTATTGTTTGTCATTGGAATTTTTATCGGTTCAATTGGATCAGGAATTTCAATGCGACGCTTCTTAAAGGTTTGATAGTATATTTTCAGAGTATTATCATAACAATACAAATATAAAAAAGGAAGTATAAAAACTTTCTTTTTTTTCTTATTTTTTTAATAAAAGCCTTTACAAAAAAATTTAAAGTGGTATAATGAATACATAGTTAAGTGCAAACGTTTTCGTAAAACGTTTGCCTAAATAAAAATAAAGGAGATTTGAATGATGAAAGATACATTCAAAAATGTCTTGTCTTTCGAGTTTTGGCAAAAATTCGGTAAGGCTTTGATGGTGGTTATCGCGGTTATGCCGGCTGCTGGTTTGATGATTTCAATCGGTAAGTCGCTTGTGATGATTAACCCTAACTTTGCTCCACTCGTTATTACTGGTGGTGTACTAGAGCAAATCGGTTGGGGAGTTATCGTTAACCTTCATATCTTGTTCGCCCTCGCTATTGGAGGAAGCTGGGCTAAGGAACGCGCTGGTGGTGCGTTTGCGGCAGGTCTTGCCTTTATCCTAATCAATCGTATCACTGGTACAATTTTTGGCGTATCAGGAGATATGTTGAAAAATCCAGAAGCTATGGTAACAACACTCTTTGGTGGATCAATTAAAGTTGCTGATTACTTCATTAGTGTAATGGAAGCCCCAGCACTTAACATGGGTGTCTTCGTAGGTATTATTTCTGGTTTTATTGGAGCAACTGCTTACAACAAATACTACAACTTCCGTAAGCTTCCTGATGCACTTTCATTCTTTAACGGAAAACGTTTTGTACCGTTTGTAGTTATTCTTCGTTCAGTAATTGCTGCAATCGTACTTTCAGCTTTCTGGCCACTTGTGCAAACTGGTATCAATAGCTTTGGTATCTGGATTGCTAACTCACAAGAAACTGCTCCAATCCTTGCACCATTCTTGTATGGTACATTGGAACGCTTGCTCTTGCCATTTGGTCTTCACCACATGTTGACTATCCCAATGAACTACACAGCTCTTGGTGGTACTTATGATGTCTTAACTGGTGCAGCAAAAGGTACTCAAGTATTTGGTCAAGATCCACTTTGGCTTGCATGGGTAACAGACCTTGTAAACCTTAAAGGTACTGATGCTACTCAATACCAACACTTATTAGATACAGTACATCCAGCTCGTTTCAAAGTTGGACAAATGATCGGTTCATTCGGTATCTTGATGGGTGTGATTGTGGCTATCTACCGTAATGTTGATGCTGACAAGAAACACAAATACAAAGGTATGATGATTGCGACAGCTCTTGCAACATTCTTGACAGGGGTTACTGAACCAATCGAATACATGTTCATGTTCATCGCAACACCTATGTATCTTGTTTACTCACTTGTTCAAGGTGCCGCCTTCGCTATGGCTGACGTCGTAAACCTACGTGTCCACTCATTCGGTTCAATTGAATTCTTGACTCGTACACCACTAGCAATTAATGCTGGTATTGGTATGGATATCGTTAACTTTATCTGGGTAACTGTTCTCTTTGCTGTAATCATGTACTTTATCGCAAACTTCATGATTCAAAAATTCAACTATGCAACTCCAGGACGTAACGGAAACTATGAAACTGCTGAAGGAGCTTCAGAAGGAGCTAGCAGTGAAGTGAAAGTTGCAGCAGGTTCTCAAGCTGTAAACATTATCAACCTTCTTGGTGGACGTGCAAACATCGTTGATGTGGATGCATGTATGACTCGTCTTCGTGTAACTGTTAAAGACGCTGACAAAGTCGGTGATGCAGAACAATGGAAAGCAGAAGGAGCTATGGGTCTTGTCATGAAAGGACAAGGAGTTCAAGCTATCTACGGTCCAAAAGCAGACGTATTGAAATCTGATATTCAAGATATCCTTGATTCAGGTGAAATCATTCCTGAAACTCTTCCAAGTCAAATGACTGAAGCGCAACAAAACACTGTTCAATTCAAAGGTCTTACTGAGGAAGTTTACTCAGTAGCAGACGGTCAAGTTATTGCTTTGGAACAAGTAAAAGATCCAGTATTTGCTCAAAAAATGATGGGTGATGGATTTGCAGTAGAACCTGCAAATGGAAACATTGTATCTCCAGTTTCAGGTACTGTATCAAGTATCTTCCCTACAAAACATGCTCTTGGTCTTGTGACTGAAGCAGGTCTTGAAGTATTGGTTCACATTGGTTTGGACACAGTAAGTCTTGAAGGAAAACCATTTACTGTTCATGTAGCTGAAGGACAAAAAGTTGTAGCAGGTGATCTTCTTGTCACAGCTGACTTGGATGCTATCCGTGCAGCAGATCGTGAAACTTCAACAGTGGTTGTCTTCACAAATGCTGAAGCTATCAAATCAGTTAAATTAGAACAAACAGGTTCTCTTGCAGCTAAAACAGCAGTTGCTAAAGTAGAATTGTAATATACTTGAGGTTGGAAGCTGTTTTCCAACCTCTTGTTTTAGGAGAAAAACATGAAATTTTTAACACTCAATACTCATAGCTGGATGGAAAAAGAAGCTGAGGAAAAATTCCAGCTCTTGCTTGAAGATATTCTTGATAAAGACTATGATTTGATTTGTTTCCAAGAAATCAATCAGGAGATTATCTCGCCTAAGGTAGAAGTTAATGATCTCTATCAAGCTTTGCCAGCAGCTGAGCCTATTCACCAAGACCATTATGTTAGACTTTTGGTTGAAAAGTTGTCAGAGCAAGGAAAAAATTACTATTGGACTTGGGCTTATAACCATATCGGTTATGATCGTTACCATGAAGGTGTGGCTATCTTGTCTAAAACACCTATTGAAGCAAGAGAAATTTTGGTTTCAGATGTGGATGATCCAACAGACTATCATACTCGCCGTGTCGCCCTGGCTGAAACTATAGTCAATGGCAAGGAGCTTGCAGTTGCCAGTGTCCACCTTTCTTGGTGGGATAAAGGTTTCCAAGAAGAATGGGCACGATTTGAAGCTGTCTTGAAAGAACTAAACAAGCCACTTTTGCTAGCTGGAGATTTCAACAATCCAGCAGGTCAGGAAGGCTACCAAGCTATTTTAGCTAGTTCATTAGGATTGCAAGACGCATTTGAAGTTGCTCAAGAGAAAAGTGGTAGCTATACTGTTCCACCAGAAATTGATGGCTGGAAGGGGAATACAGAACCCCTTCGAATCGACTATGTTTTTACTACCAAAGAGTTAGAGGTTGAACATTTACATGTCGTATTTGATGGAAATAAGAGTCCGCAAGTTAGTGATCACTATGGCTTGAGTGCTATTTTAAATTGGAAATAATAACTGATACTCTTCGAAAATCAAATTCAAACCACGTCAACGTCGCCTTGCCGTATAGATGTTACTGACTTCGTCAGTTCTATCTGCAACCTCAAAACAGTGTTTTGAGCAACCTGCGGCTAGTTTCCTAGTTTGCTCTTTGATTTTCATTGAGTATGAAAAGAGGTTGGAATCATGAAATTCCAGCCTTTTTCTGACTAGAAAAGCTACTGGAAATAGCCTAAATAAGTGAGGCTACTGAAATGGAATAAAATATGGTATAATTGATAAGATAGATAGAATCGAGGATATTATGTCATTTACGAAATTTCAATTTAAAAACTATATTAGAGAAGCCTTGCAGGAGTTGAAATTTACAACTCCAACAGAGGTGCAAGACAAGTTGATTCCTATTGTTTTGGCAGGTCGTGACCTAGTCGGTGAATCAAAAACAGGTTCGGGTAAGACTCACACTTTCCTATTGCCGATTTTCCAGCAATTAGATGAAGCCAGCGATAGTGTTCAAGCAGTCATTACTGCACCGAGCCGTGAATTAGCCACTCAGATTTACCAAGCAGCTCGTCAGATTGCAACTCACTCAGAAGTAGAAGTTCGTGTGGTTAATTATGTGGGGGGGACAGATAAGGCTCGCCAGATTGACAAATTATCAAGCAACCAGCCTCATATTGTCATCGGAACGCCTGGCCGTATTTATGACTTGGTTAAGTCTGGTGACCTAGCTATTCACAAGGCTAAGACCTTTGTTGTTGATGAGGCAGATATGACCTTGGATATGGGATTCTTAGAAACTGTGGATAAGATTGCTGGTAGCCTTCCAAAAGACCTGCAATTCATGGTCTTCTCAGCGACTATCCCGCAAAAGTTGCAACCATTCTTGAAAAAATACTTGTCAAATCCTGTTATGGAGAAAATCAAGACCAAAACGGTCATTTCTGACACTATTGATAATTGGTTGATTTCGACTAAGGGACGTGACAAGAATGCTCAAATTTACCAGTTGACACAGTTGATTCAACCGTATTTGGCAATGATTTTTGTTAACACTAAAACGCGGGCTGATGAATTGCATTCATATCTGACTGCTCAAGGTTTGAAGGTGGCAAAGATTCATGGAGATATTGCCCCTCGCGAACGCAAGCGTATCATGAATCAGGTGAAAAATCTAGATTTTGAGTATATTGTCGCAACGGATTTAGCAGCGCGTGGAATTGATATTGAAGGTGTCAGCCATGTCATCAATGATGCCATTCCGCAAGACTTATCCTTCTTCGTGCACCGTGTTGGTCGAACTGGACGAAATGGCCTACCAGGCACAGCCATTACCCTTTATCAACCAAGCGATGACTCGGATATCCGTGAGTTGGAGAAATTGGGAATCAAGTTTACTCCTAAGATGGTCAAAGACGGGGAATTTCAAGATACTTATGACCGTGATCGTCGTGCCAACCGTGAGAAAAAACAAGATAAACTTGATATCGAAATGATTGGTTTGGTTAAAAAGAAAAAGAAAAAAGTCAAACCAGGTTATAAGAAGAAAATTCAATGGGCGGTTGATGAAAAACGTCGCAAGACCAAGCGTGCTGAAAATCGTGCTCGCGGTCGTGCAGAGCGTAAAGCAAAACGTCAAACATTTTAATAGAAATTGTTGGAGTACTGAGCTCCAACTTTTTTATTTATGAGAATGAACTATCTAAACAGAAACACTACATTAAAGACTGTAAATTGCGTTAAAAAATGGTATAATGATAAAGTTATATAGTCCCGATAAGATGGTAGAAATTTCTATTTTTTCTTTCGAGTCGTAACTCGCAAAGAATGACGGCTCTAAAGTAGTCGCTCGTCATTTTACGGTTGCCGCTATAAGGAGGTCACCCTATGCGCCTTACTAGCTTTAGAAATAAAAAAGTATCGTTTTTATTTCTTACGCGTTGTAACTCTTAGAAAATGAAAATACCTATCAGTACTTTGTAACTCTATAACACTATTTTTAAGGGGGGACATTTTTATGTCAGAACGTAAATTATTCACGTCTGAATCTGTATCTGAGGGGCATCCAGATAAGATTGCAGACCAAATTTCAGATGCGATTTTGGATGCTATTTTAGCTAAAGATCCAGAGGCGCACGTTGCTGCTGAGACAGCTGTATATACTGGTTCCGTCCATGTTTTTGGTGAAATATCTACAAATGCCTATGTGGATATTAACCGTGTGGTTCGTGATACCATTGCAGAGATTGGTTACACCAATACAGAGTATGGTTTTTCTGCTGAGACGGTGGGAGTTCATCCGTCACTTGTTGAGCAGTCACCAGATATCGCTCAAGGGGTTAATGAAGCCTTGGAGGTTCGTGGAAATGCAGATCAAGACCCACTTGACCTGATTGGTGCTGGAGACCAAGGTCTCATGTTTGGATTTGCGGTTGATGAAACAGAAGAGCTCATGCCATTGCCAATTTCACTCAGTCATAAGTTGGTTCGTCGTCTGGCAGAACTTCGTAAGTCTGGTGAAATCAGCTATCTTCGTCCAGATGCTAAATCACAAGTTACAGTTGAGTATGATGAAAATGACCGTCCAGTACGTGTGGACACAGTTGTTATTTCAACTCAGCACGATCCAGAAGTCAGCAACGAACAAATTCACAATGATGTCATTAACAAGGTTATCAAAGAGGTTATTCCAGCCTCTTACTTGGATGAGCAAACCAAATTCTTCATCAATCCAACTGGTCGTTTTGTAATCGGTGGACCTCAAGGAGACTCAGGTCTGACTGGTCGTAAGATTATCGTAGATACTTATGGTGGCTACTCTCGTCACGGTGGTGGTGCCTTCTCTGGTAAAGATGCGACTAAGGTGGACCGTTCTGCCTCATATGCAGCTCGCTATATTGCCAAGAATATTGTTGCAGCGGGTCTTGCTAAGAAGGCGGAAGTACAATTGGCTTACGCTATCGGTGTTGCCCAGCCTGTTTCTGTCCGTATCGATACCTTTGGTACAGGAACAGTAGCTGAAAGTAAGCTTGAAAAAGCAGCTCGTCAAATTTTTGACCTTCGCCCTGCAGGAATTATCCAAATGCTGGATCTTAAGCGTCCAATTTACCGTCAAACAGCGGCTTATGGACACATGGGACGTACAGATATTGATCTTCCATGGGAACGATTGGACAAGGTAGATTCTTTAAAAGAAGCAGTCAAATAAAATCTTAAGAGGGGAACTTCCTCTCTTTTTAATATACTGTTTCCTCTAAAATCATTGAAATTATAGCCTGAATTTGATATGATGGTCTTATGGATAAAAGTAGAGCAAATCGTGTTGAGCACGATAAAAAGAGAATCGGTTTAATAGCCCTAGTAGCTATCTTTTCAGTAAGTATTTGTGTTCTTGGATCGATGATTGGCTACAAGGTATTTTCAAAACAAAACTTTGAACAAAAGATTGAATCGCTTAAAAAAGAGAAAGACGATCAATTGAGTGAGGGAAATCAGAAGGATCATTTTCGTAAAGGACAAGCCGAAGTAATTGCCTATTATCCTCTCCAAGGGGAGCAAGTGATTTCGTCTATAAAGGGAATCATGACACAGGATATTAAAGACAATCTAGAGGATAAGGAGAATCTGGTTTTTTATTATACGGAGAAACAGGACTCGACTTTAAAAGGGATTGTCAACCGAAGTGTGATGAAACAAATCTATGATTTAACATCGTCAAAAGTTGAAGAGACGGAAAAAACTAGTCTAGCGAAAGTACATTTGACAGAAGATGGTAAGCCTTTTACTCTTGATCAATTATTTTCAGATGCTAGTAAAGCTAAAGAAAAGCTGACAAAAGAACTGACTTCTTTCTTACAGGATAAGAAATTGGAGCAAGAAAAGTTTGATCAGATTGTTAAAGGTTTCTCGGACCAAGACTTGTCTGCATGGAATTTTGATTACAAGGATAGTCAGATTATCCTTTATCCAAGTCGGACAGTTGAAAATCTGGATGAGATTGCCTTGCCAGTATCTAGTTTCTTTGAGCTTATTCAGTCCTCATATTTGCTAGATAAGGATGCGGAACTTTATAAAGCTTATTTTGAGAAGAAAAATCGTAAAGTAGTAGCCTTGACTTTTGATGATGGACCAAATCCTGCAACAACAAATCAAGCATTAGATACACTTTCTAAGTATGGTATCAAGGCAACTTTTTTTGTTTTAGGTAAGAATGTTTCTGGCAATGAAGAGATTTTGAAACGCATGAAAGCAGATGGTCATGTTATTGGAAACCATAGTTGGAGCCATCCAGTTCTTTCAAAACTTTCGCTTGATGAAGCCAAAAAACAAATAAATGATACTGAGGCTGCACTAACTAAAGTGTTGGGTTCTAGTTCCAAACTCATGCGTCCGCCTTATGGAGCCATTACAGACGATATTCGCAATAGCTTAGATTTGAGCTTTATTATGTGGGATGTGGATAGTCTGGACTGGAAGAGTAAAAATGAAGCATCTATTTTGACAGAAATTCAGCGTGAGGTCAAGAATGGTTCTATTATTCTCATGCATGATATCCATACTGAGACTGTAAATGCTCTACCGAAGGTTATTGACTACTTGAAAGGGCAAGGTTATGACTTTGTAACAATTCCAGATTTGTTAGATACTCGTCTTAAAGCTCACCAGCTCTACTATAACCGTGACCAATAATACACAAAATCTAAAGAGACAAGTTTTCTTTGAGAATTTGTTTCTTTAGATTTTCTTTACATAGAAAGGAAAAATAATGAAATCTTATACTTTAAATAATGGAGTTTCCATTCCCGTTTTGGGATTTGGAACTTGGAAAGCTGAAAATGGAGAGATTGCCTATCAATCAGTTTTAGAGGCTTTGAAGGCAGGCTATCGCCATATCGATACGGCGGCCATTTATAAAAACGAAGAAAGCGTTGGTCGTGCTATTCAAGATAGCGGGATTACTAGGGAGGAAATTTTTGTAACCAGTAAACTATGGAATACAAATCACAACTATGAGCAGGCTCGTCAGGCTTTTGAAGAATCTTTGGAGAAACTTGACTTGGATTATTTGGATTTGTATTTGATTCATTGGCCGAACCCAAAACCGCTCAGAGAAAATGACCAATGGAAAATCCGAAATGCGGAAGTTTGGAGAGCGATGGAAGATCTCTATCAAGAAGGCAAAATCCGTGCTATCGGGGTTAGTAATTTTCTTCCCCATCATTTGGATGCCTTGCTTGAAACAGCAAAAATTCTTCCAGCGGTCAATCAAGTTCGCTTGGCACCAGGTGTGTATCAAGAGGAAGTAGTAGATTACTGTCGAGAAAAAGGAATTTTATTGGAAGCTTGGGGACCTTTTGGTCAGGGAGAATTATTTGATCAGGAAGAGGTAAAAGAAATTGCGGCTAGACATGAAAAATCTGTAGCTCAGATTGCACTAGCTTGGAGCTTGGCAGAAGGATTTTTACCGCTACCTAAGTCCGTGACTACTTCTCGAATTAAGAGTAATTTAGATTGCTTTGGAATTGAACTGAGTCAGGAGGAGCGTGAAATCTTAAAAAGAATCACGGTCAAATCTGGAGCTCCTAAAGTTGACGAAATGGATTTCTAGAAAATCATAAAAAGAATTGTACATCTTTTTGTTTTTTGCTATAATAGACAACAGGAAAGAAAGTCTTATGGCGTTCTTCAAGCGAGCTTGGGATAGTGGGAGCCAAGTAGGGCAAAATAAGGAGCTGGCGCTTTCTGTCGTATTTTTAAAAGTAATGAAGTAATAAATTAGGGTGGAACCGCGTTTCTGACGCCCCTAGGTTAAATCAACCTAGGATTGTCGGACGCGGTTCTTTCGCTTATTCAGTCTATTATGTGAAAGAAAGGAGAGACGTGGAAAACCTTTATCTTGTAAAAGACGATAGTCAACTAGCTGCATTTCGTGATTTTGTAGTAAGAAATACTGAAAAGTTGAAAGATTATCAATCTTTTTTAAAGAATGAACTTGCAGTCTGTGATTTACCGCAAGCCGTTATTTGGTCAAGTTTTAATGCTGCCACACAGATTATTAGGGAAAGTGCTGTTCCAGCCTATACAAATAATAGACGAATGGTTATGACGCCTGATTTAGCTGTTTGGAAAGAGTTGTATTTGTATCAGTTGATGGACTACGAGTGTTCTCAGCAAATTCAAGCAATAGAAAGTCACTATCATTCTTTATCTGAAAATTTCCTCTTACAGATTGTAGGACATGAGTTAGCTCATTGGTCGGAGCATTTTTTAGATGATTTTGATGGTTACGACTCTTATATCTGGTTCGAAGAGGGGATGGTTGAATATATTAGTCGCAAGTATTTCTTAACAGAAGAGGAATTTCAAGCGGAAAAAATTTGTAATCAATCTCTCGTAGAACTTTTTCAGAAGAAGTATGGTTGGCATTCATTGAATGATTTTGGTTCTTCGACTTATGATAAGAATTATGCAAGTATTTTTTACGAATACTGGCGTAGTTTTTTGACAATAGATAAGTTGGTAGAAAATCTAGGTAGTGTACAAGCGGTCTTCGATTCTTATCATTTATGGGCAAATACAGATAAAACTCTTCCCTTGTTAAATTGGTTTGTTCAGCAGAAATTAATTGAAAAAGAAATATAAAAACTAAAGGAGTAAACAATGTCTAAGAAATTAACATTTCACTGCGTCAGTGGCAGAGACCTCCTTACAGTCGGGCTACCCCACGCTCAGCACTAGAGTGCCTGAGCTAGACGCAGTACTAACTCGTCTTGCCTCGTATGATCGACGAGGCAGACTCGTGTCGCAAGAAATTATTTTTATTAAGGAGTATTCAATGTCTAAGAAATTAACATTTCACTGCATCAGTGGCAGAAACCTCCTTACAGTCGGACTGCCCCACGCTCAGCACTAGAGTGCCTGAGCTAGACGCAGTACTAACTCGTCTTGCCTCGTATGATCGACGAGGCAGACTCGTGTCGCAAGAAATTATTTTTATTAAGGAGTATTCAATGTCTAAGAAATTAACATTTCAAGAAATTATTTTGACTTTGCAACAATTTTGGAATGACCAAGGTTGTATGCTCATGCAGGCTTATGATAATGAAAAAGGTGCGGGGACAATGAGTCCTTACACTTTCCTTCGTGCTATCGGTCCTGAGCCATGGAATGCGGCTTATGTAGAGCCATCACGTCGTCCTGCTGACGGTCGTTATGGGGAAAACCCCAACCGTCTCTACCAACACCACCAATTCCAAGTGGTTATGAAGCCATCTCCATCAAATATCCAGGAACTATACCTTGAGTCTTTGGAAAAATTGGGAATCAATCCTTTGGAACACGATATTCGTTTCGTTGAGGATAACTGGGAAAATCCATCTACTGGTTCAGCTGGTCTTGGTTGGGAAGTTTGGCTTGATGGGATGGAAATCACTCAGTTTACTTATTTCCAACAAGTCGGTGGATTGGCAACTGGCCCTGTAACTGCAGAAGTTACTTACGGTTTGGAACGTCTAGCTTCATACATCCAAGAAGTAGACTCTGTCTATGATATCGAATGGGCTGATGGTGTAAAATACGGAGAAATCTTCATCCAGCCTGAGTACGAACACTCAAAATATTCATTTGAAATTTCGGATCAAGAAATGTTGCTTGAAAACTTTGATAAGTTTGAAAAAGAAGCTGGTCGTGCCTTGGAAGAAGGCTTGGTTCACCCTGCCTATGACTATGTTCTCAAATGTTCACACACCTTTAACCTGCTTGACGCGCGTGGTGCCGTATCTGTAACAGAGCGCGCAGGCTATATCGCTCGTATCCGTAACTTGGCCCGTGTCGTAGCCAAAACCTTTGTCGCAGAACGCAAACGCCTAGGCTACCCACTTTTGGATGAAGCAA
>CAUOWW010000033.1:0-17453 GCA_963508345.1 uncultured bacterium | reverse complement strand
GTGCGCGTGTAAACGTATTGAAAGCCCTTCTTACTGGTTTGAACGGTGGTTACGACGATGTTCACAAAGACTACAAAGTATTTGACATCGAACCAATCCGTGACGAAGTTCTTGAATTCGAATCAGTTAAAGCTAACTTTGAAAAATCTCTTGACTGGTTGACTGACACTTACGTAGATGCTTTGAACATCATCCACTACATGACTGATAAGTACAACTACGAAGCTGTTCAAATGGCCTTCTTGCCAACTCACCAACGCGCTAACATGGGATTCGGTATCTGTGGATTTGCTAACACTGTTGATACATTGTCAGCTATCAAATATGCTACAGTTAAACCAATCCGTGATGAAAATGGCTACATCTACGATTACGAAACAATCGGTGAATACCCACGTTGGGGTGAAGATGACCCACGTTCAAACGAATTGGCAGAATGGTTGATCGAAGCTTACACAACTCGTCTACGTAGCCACAAACTTTACAAAGACGCAGAAGCTACTGTATCACTTTTGACAATCACATCTAACGTTGCTTACTCTAAACAAACTGGTAACTCACCAGTCCACAAAGGTGTATACCTCAACGAAGATGGTTCTGTGAACTTGTCTAAACTTGAATTCTTCTCACCAGGTGCTAACCCATCTAACAAAGCTAAAGGTGGATGGTTGCAAAACTTGAACTCACTTGCTAGCCTTGACTTTGGTTACGCAGCTGACGGTATCTCATTGACAACTCAAGTTTCACCTCGTGCTCTTGGTAAGACTCGTGACGAACAAGTTGATAACTTGGTAACAATCCTTGATGGTTACTTCGAAAACGGTGGACAACACGTTAACTTGAACGTTATGGACTTGAACGATGTTTACGAAAAGATCATGTCAGGTGAAGACGTTATCGTACGTATCTCTGGATACTGTGTAAACACTAAATACCTCACTCCAGAACAAAAAACTGAATTGACACAACGTGTCTTCCACGAAGTTCTTTCTATGGATGATGCCTTGGACGCATTGAGCTAATCAAGTTCTTGAATAATGAAATAAGGAACCCTCGGTCAGTCGACTGAGGGTTGTTTTTTGAACTCTTATACTCTGACAAAATCTCTTCAGACTACGTCAGTTTTATCTGCAACCTCAAAGCAGTGTTTTGAGAACTCTGAAATAAAAACACCACACTTTGTAAGAAACAAGGTGTGGTTGTATTTTATCTCTTAGACCAAGTCCTCTTCATAAAGAGAAGTAGGATTGGGTAAATCTCCAAGCGACCTGCAATCATTGCAAAGGAGAGGAGAATTTTTGAGATAGGACTAAAGATTGAGAAACTAGAAGTGGTCCCTAGAATAGGTCCGATATTATTGAAACAGCTAAAGACAGCGCTAGTCACAACCAGAAAATCATTGCTATCTAGGCTGACAATAAAGATAAGCGCTAGCAAAATCATAGCATAGATGACAAAGTACTTGAGAATCTTATGCTGGGTATCTTTGTCAATCACCGTTTTATTAACATGGAGGGTCAAAACACGGTGGGGGGATAGGATTGACAAAATCTGGTTTTTGGCAATTTTTGAAAGGATGAGGCCTCGAATAACCTTGAGTCCACCTGCGGTTGAACCAGCAGAACCACCGATTCCCATGAGGAAGAGAAGGATAAACTGGGAGAAGAGGGGCCAGTTGGTAATGTCTCCATATCCAAAACCAGTCGTTGTAATGATGTTGGAAACCTGGAAGAAGGCCATTTCAAAACTCTTTGAAAATCCTGGGTAGAGATAGAGAGTATTAAGGCTAATCAAGCCTGTAGAAATCATTACTATGACTAAGTAAGCCCGAAGTTCTTCATCTCCAAAGAAGGTCTTGACCCGACGGAGCATGAGGTAGTAGTAGAGGTTGAAATTTACCCCAAAAACCAACACTCCGATACTAACTAGATAGGTAATCAGTGAGCTACCATAGTGGGCAATTCCGTCATTATAGACAGTGAATCCTCCTGTACCCGCAGTGCCCATAGCGATCACAAAACTATCAAATAGGGGCATACCTGCTAGATAGTAGATAATCACAAAAAGGGAAAAGAGAGCCAGATAAAGGAGATAGAGAATCTGGGCAGTGTTTTTTAGTTTGGATACAACCTTGCCAAATACAGGGCCAGGAACCTCAGCCTTCATTACTTCTAGGTGACTATTTTTGGCATTATCCATGATAGCAAGCGCAAAAACAAGCACTCCCATCCCTCCAATCAAGTGGGTAAAACTTCGCCAGAAGAGGAGGGAACGACTGAGAACCGAAACGTCGTTCAGAATAGTTGCTCCAGTAGTTGTAAAGCCAGAACTGATCTCAAAAAAGGCATCGATAAGGCTGGGAATTTGCCCAGCAAAGACGAAGGGGAGACCACCAAAGAAAGACCAAAGAATCCAACAGAGGGCAACAATCAAGATTCCTTCCTTAGCATAAATCCGTTGATTTTTTGGTTTTTGTAAAATTCCTGAACCACCTAGTAATACGAGAATCCCAATTGTTGTAAAGAGGGCTGTAAAGACTTGGATCGACTCACGGTAATAGACAGCAATCGCAACAGGAACCAAGAGAAGAACAGCTTCAATTAAAAGTAACTTTGAAAGGAGGTAACGAATCATACTTTTATTCATTTCTTACCTCGCAATCAAATCATAAATCTTGGTGATGTTTGGTAATAAAGTTATTACTAGGAGCTTATCTCCAATTTCCAGCATATCCTCTCCAGTAGGGAAAATAGTCTTTCCTTTTCGAATGATAGCTGCAATAAGAACCCCTTTTTTCAATTTCAGTTGAGAAAGAGGTTTGGCAGTCATTTTATTGGCTTCCTTGATATGGAATTGGAGGGTTTCGATTTGACCATTTGCTAGATGGTGCATGGCTTGAAGGTCTGAATACTGGGCATTAACACGACCACGAATAAAGTGCATGATTGTATCAACAGCAATGCTTTTAGGCGTGATGATACTTGAAAAATCAGGTGCATTGATAATCTCGAGGAGATTGGTACGATTGACCTTGGTAATATTTTTCTGTACACCTACCCTGTCAAGGAACATAGAGGTAATTAGATTTTCCTCATCGACCCCTGTCAGTGTTGCTACTGCATCATAGTTTTGAGCACTTTCTTCTAGCAGAATATCTTTTGCAGTACCATCTCCTTGAACGATGTAGAGATTTGGGAATTTCTCACTAAAGAAACGTGCTCTTTCAGGATTAATCTCGATGACTTTGGTATCAATACGACTGTCTTTGAGGATACCTAGTAGATAATAGGCAATTCTACCTGCTCCAACGATGAGAAGGCTCTTCACAGCACGAGATTTGAAATAATTATGGAAGAGCATCATATCAACACGGTTACCAGTGACAAAGATTCTATCTTTATCCTGTATGGTCATGTCACCACTTGGGATGATAATTTGATGATCTCTTTCTATCGCACAGACAATGACATTGCCGAATTTTTTCCGAAAATCAGAAATGGGCATTTGGCAAAGACCGCTAGTGGATTTGACGACAAATTCCATGAGGCTAACGCGTCCACCAGCAAAGCGTTCGACAGATAGGGCGTTGGGGAAGTCAATGATATTGGCGATAGCGCGGGCAGCCAAGAGCTCAGGATTTACGATAAGAGAAAAGCCGAGAATATTCTTTTCTTTGAAATAAGAGTTAGAGTATTCAGGATTTCGCACCCGAACGATGGTTTCTTTAGCCCCCATTTTTTTGGCTAGAACGGCTGCAATCATGTTCACTTCATCGTATTCAGTCAAGGCGATAAAGATATCACAATCCTGAACACTGGCTTGCTCAAGGATGGTGAAATCGGCCCCGTTACCAAGGATACCCATGATATCAAAGCGATTAACAATATGATTGAGGACGGCTTCGTCTTGCTCAATCAGCAAAACATCATGCTTTTCTGCAACCAAGGAGCGACAGAGAGCAAAACCAACTTTTCCCCCTCCGACAAGGATAATTTTCATAACAAAACCTACTTTTTCATGATGTAACTATCATACCTTTTTTCAAGAAAAAATGCACCTACTAGCTAATAACAAGAGCTTTTAGTAGGAAATTTGCTATAAGGTAAAACTATACCCTAATCAATTGAAATAGCTAGTAGCATCTTTCTATGAAATATGGTATGATAAAGGATATACAAGGAGATAAAATGAATAATAATTTACTGGTATTATAATCAGACTTTGGTCTGGTTGATGGTGCGGTATCGGCTATGATTGGAGTGGCTTTAGAAGAGTCTCCAACCTTAAAAATCCATCACTTGACGCACGATATCACGCCTTATAATATTTTTGAGGGGAGCTATCGTCCGTCTCTTTCAGACGGTGGATTACTGGCCTAAGGGAACGACATTTGTATCGGTGGTCGATCCAGGTGTCGGCTCGAAACGTAAGAGTGTGGTTGCCAAGACTGCAAAAAATCAATACATTGTCACGCCAGACAATGGAATTCTTTCTTTTATCAAGAAACACGTTGGCATTGTAGCTATTCGTGAAATTTCTGAAGTGGCCAATAGACGTCAAAATACAGAGCATTCTTATACCTTCCACGGTCGTGATGTCTATGCCTATACTGGTGCTAAATTAGCCAGTGGTCACATTTCTTTTGAGGAAGTGGGGCCAGAGCTTAGTGTGGATCATATTGTGGAGCTTCCAGTCGTAGATACAATCATAGAAGATCATCTGGTGAGGGGAGCTATTGATATTCTGGATGTGCGTTTTGGTTCGCTCTGGACTTCTATCACGCGAGAAGAATTTTACAAGCTGGAACCAGCATTCGGTGACCGTTTTGAGGTGACTATCTATCATGCAGATATACTGGTCTATCAAAATCAGGTTGTCTATGGTAAATCATTTGCAGATGTGAGAATTGGGCAACCCATCCTTTACATCAACTCTCTCTATCGTTTAGGTTTGGCAATTAACCAAGGTTCCTTTGCCAAGGCTTATAATGTGGGTGTCGGTTCATCTTGGACCATTGAAATAAAGAAAATAGAATCATAAAATAGGAGAATATAGATGAAAAATCAATCAATTAAACAAGTTGTTGCTATCGGTGTTGGAGCTGCGCTCTTTGTTGTTATCGGGATGATTAGTATTCCGACACCCGTTCCAAATACAAGTATCCAACTTCAGTATGCGGTACAGAGCCTCTTGTCTATCATTTTTGGCCCTCTAGTGGGATTACTTGTTGGTTTAATTGGGCATGCAGTGAAGGACTCGCTTGCTGGCTACGGTCTTTGGTGGACTTGGATTATTGCTAGTGGTCTCTTTGGTCTAGCTGTCGGACTCTTTAGAAAATACATTCGAGTAACACAGGGCGTTTTTGAGTTGAAGGATATTGTCTTCTTTAACCTCATTCAGCTTGTTGCAAATGCTCTTGTTTGGGGTGTCTTGGCACCACTTGGAGATGTTGTGATTTATCAAGAAGCGGCAGAAAAAGTATTTACTCAAGGGATTGTCGCAGGTATTGCTAACGCTGTAACTATAGCTATCGCAGGTACCCTTCTCTTGCTAGCTTATTCACGTACACAGACTCGTTCAGGAAGTTTGAAAAAGGATTAATATAAGAGAAAAGGCTGGATAACCAGTCTTTTTCGATGTTTATAGACTAGTTAGGCAAGCAAGCTAGGCTAGGACTCTTTTTGACGCTAAGATTTTAAGAGAAGAGTCTGCAAGAAGGGGTAGATTTATGATAAAATAGAAGTCTAATACTCTGCGAAAATCTCTTCAAACCGCGTCAGCTCTATCTGCAACCTCAAAACAGTGTTTTGAGCAACCTACGGCTAGCTTCCTGGTTTGCTCTTTGATTTTCATTGAGTAGAAGAAGCGAATGAAGAGAGTAAGATGAAAGAAGCTATAATTGAGTGGAAGGATTTCTCTTTCCGGTATGAAACACAACAAGAACCGACCTTGCAAGGGGTAGACTTGACCATTTACAAGGGAGAGAAAGTCTTAATTGTTGGGCCATCTGGGTCAGGTAAATCTACCTTGGGTCAGTGTTTGAATGGGATTATTCCCAATATTTACAAGGGTCAGACATCTGGAGAATTTTTGATTAAGGGGCAAGCGGCCTTTGATATGAGCATCTATGATAAGTCTCATCTGGTCAGTACAGTTTTGCAGGATACAGATGGGCAGTTTATCGGCTTGTCCGTAGCAGAAGATTTGGCTTTTGCTCTAGAAAATGATGTAACAGCTATAGAAGAGATGAAAAGCCGTGTTCATAAATGGGCTGAAAAGCTGGACCTTATCGCTTCACTAGCTCAGCGTCCCCAGGATTTGTCAGGTGGACAAAAGCAGCGGGTCAGTCTGGCTGGTGTCTTGATTGATGAAAGCCCGATTCTCTTGTTTGATGAGCCACTCGCCAATCTGGATCCCAAGTCAGGTCAGGATATTATCGAGTTGATTGATCAGATTCATAAGGAAGAAGGAACGACGACTCTTATTATCGAGCACCGTTTGGAGGATGTTTTGCATCGACCTGTGGATCGGATTGTCCTGATAAACGATGGCCGTATCCTCTTTAATGGGAGTCCTGACCAGTTACTTGCGACTGATTTGTTGACCCAAAATGGAATTCGAGAACCCCTTTATCTAACCACTCTCCGTCAATTAGGTGTGGATTTAAAAAAGGAAGAACAATTAGCAAATTTGGACAACTTGTCTATCTCAAAAGGTCAGGTTCAGTTGCGGACGGAACTGGTAAAAGAAACACCAGAATTGCAGTCACTCTTTAGACTAGAGGATATATCTTTTTCTTATGATGATAGACCCATTTTAAAGTCTCTCCATTTAGATATTAAAAAGGGTGAAAAGATTGCCATTGTCGGGAAAAATGGAGCAGGGAAGTCAACTCTAGCCAAGGCTTTGAGTAGCTTTATTCAGACTGAAGGTCGCTATCTTTGGGAAGGACAGGATATCAAAGGAGATTCTGTTGCAGAGCGGGCGGAACGAGTGGGCTATGTGCTGCAAAATCCTAATCAAATGATTTCAACCAATATGATTTTTGATGAGGTGGCTCTAGGGCTTCGTTTGCGAGGTGTGGACGAGCAGGAAATTGAAACGAAAGTCTATGAAACTTTGAAAATCTGTGGTCTCTATGAATTCCGTAATTGGCCCATTTCTGCCCTGTCATTTGGTCAGAAAAAACGTGTGACTATTGCATCGATTTTGGTTTTAGGAGCTGAAATTATACTCCTAGATGAACCGACAGCAGGTCAAGACCAGAAGAACTATACTGAGATTATGGAATTTCTCGAAGAACTGCATCAAAAAGGTCATACCATTGTCATGATTACCCATGATATGCAATTGATGCTGGATTATTCAGACCGGGCCCTAGTCATGGTGGATGGGGAATTGATTGCAGATACTGATCCAGCTAGTCTGTTGAGCAATCCTGAGTTGTTAGTAAAAGCCAACCTAAAAGAAACTTCAATCTTTAACTTGGCCAAGAAACTAGACGTGGATCCACTTGCTTTAACGGCATTTTACAAAGAAAGGAGAGAAGGATGCAAGCTAAATTAATCGGTTACCAGCATAGAGATACTGTGATTCATCGCTTGTCAGGAGCTGGGAAACTCCTCTTTTTCATTCTCGTATCATTGGCGGCCATGATTAGCTATGATACCAGACTGCTTGTTCTGATTGCCATCTTTTCGGTCTTTCTCCTCTATTTGTCAGAAATCCGTTTTAAAGATGTTTCCTTTGTAGCCGTTTTTGCGACGGTATTTGCCGTTTTAAACGTTTTGATGGTCTATCTCTTTTCTCCCGAGTATGGGGTTGGACTTTACGGAGAGAGAAGTGTGATTTGGCAGGGAATCGGTGCCTACACTCTGACCAGCCAAGAGCTCTTTTATCTGCTAAATCTAGCTATTAAGTACCTTTGCACCATTCCTCTGGCTATTATCTTTTTGATGACAACTCATCCTAGTCAGTTTGCTTCTAGTTTAAATCAAATTGGTGTGCCTTACAAGATTGCCTATTCTGTCAGTCTGACCTTGCGCTATATTCCAGATTTGCAGGAAGAATTCTTTACCATCAAGATGTCTCAGGAAGCGCGTGGGATGGAATTATCCAAGAAAGCTTCTCTTATGCAACGAATCAAAGGCAATCTGCGCATTATCACTCCCTTGATTTTTAGCTCGTTAGAACGCATTGATACCATTGCGACCGCCATGGAGCTTCGCCGCTTTGGGAAAGAGAAAAAACGCACTTGGTATAGTTATCAGGCCTTGAAAAAAGGAGATTATCTTACCTTGCTCTTGGCAGCCTTGTTTTTAGTAGCTAGTTTACTACTTATCTTGCAGAATCACGGACGATTTTACAACCCTTGGAAATAGCTTGAAAAAATTGAAAAAATCAAGTCGTTTCTATTGACAATGATTCTGAAAGTGTTATACTAAGAAAGTAGTTTCGCTGATTTACTTCAAACCTGTTGTGAGGTAAGTTAACGATGCCTTAACCACGCTGTTTGCTGAGCTTGACTCCGGGCAGTGTGGCTATTTTTTTGCAATGGTGAAAGGAAGCAAGTCATGACAAATCACATTGTATTATTTGAACCTCAAATTCCACAAAATACAGGCAATATCGCGCGTACTTGCGCTGCGACCAATTCTCCCCTCCACATCATCAAGCCAATGGGCTTTCCTATTGACGACCGCAAGATGAAGCGAGCTGGATTGGATTATTGGGATAAGCTAGAGATTTATTTTTACGATAGTTTGGAAGATTTCATGTCTCAGATGAGGGGAAAACTCTATCTGATTTCGAAATTCGCTGAGAAAGTGTATTCTGAGGTGGATTTATCGACTGACGAAGACCATTATTTTCTCTTTGGACGTGAAGACAAGGGTTTACCTGAGGACTTTATGCGAGAACATCCTGAGAAAGCTCTCCGTATTCCTATGAATGATGAACATGTCCGCAGTCTCAATGTGTCTAATACTGTCTGCATGATTGTCTACGAAGCCCTCCGCCAGCAGAACTTTGCAGGTCTTGAACTTGTTCATACCTATGAAGCTGATAAATTGAAATAAAAAATGAAAATGAAAATGAACAAAATGCTTGCGCTTGTAAGCGTTTTTTGTTATGATAAAAGAGTCTTCAGGGCTGGGTGTGATTCCCGACCGGCGGTAAATTTGACTATCTATTTTAGCTTTCTCGTCGTTGTCTTGTCTCGATATACTTTAAGTATTATCTTCGACTGCGACGCCTAGATAAATCTAAAATATCTTAGCCAAATAAGTCCGCGAGCGCAAGCTGATGTGGTGAGATTCCACAACCGACAGTATAGTCTGGATGGGAGAAGACGAAAGAATGGCTTTGTCTATTCTAATTGATTTTTTATAGGTAAATTGCAACCGCTTGCTAAAAAAAGAGTGAGGGGGAACTTTTGGAATATAAAAATAAAGGATAGATAGAGGAATCCTTTCCAACTTCTTCTGATTTTATAGAAAATTGGAGGAACCTGTTATGACAAACACACGTCGACTTTCGACCATTGCGATTTTATCAGCCATCTCATTTGTGCTGATGTACTTTGACTTTCCGCTTTTACCAGCGGCATCCTTCCTCAAGATCGAATTTAGTATCTTGCCAGTCCTTGTGGGTCTGGTGGTCATGGATTTGCCTGCTGCTCTAGGAATTCTCTTGCTTCGCTCACTCTTGAAATTGCTTCTTAATAGTCAAGGAGTGAATACTTACATTGGTTTGCCAATGAATATCGTAGCTTTGGGAGTTTTTGTCATCGTATTTGCTTTGATTTGGAAAAAGGAACGGACAACCCTTCGTTTCCTACTAGGCTCTCTAGCTGGGACTATTGCTTTAACCGTGGCTATGTTGGTTCTCAACTATGTTTATGCAGTTCCTTTGTACGCTAAGTTTGCTAACTTTGATATTGGAAAAATTTTGGGACTTTCCAACTACCTAATGACCATGGTATTACCTTTTAACTTGATTGAAGGTGTAATCTTTTCCGTTTCATTCTGGTTGTTGTATGTTCTCTTGAAACCAACCTTAAAACATTATGAGAGATAAACAAACATTTTTAATGAAGGGCAGTTTTGCCCTTTTACTTTTCGTTATTCTTGGCTACATGGTCAAATTTTACCCTGAAACGCTAGTCGGTTTTGATCAACCGATACAGACTGCTGTTCGAGGAGACTTGCCAGATTACTTGACTATTCTTTTCAGGGCCATCACACGCTTGATTGATATCCCAGTGATTATCACTTGGGTTGTCATTACAGCTTTTGTCTTTTATCGTAAGCAGTGGAAGATAGAAAGTTTCTTCATGCTGGGAAATCTGGCTTTGGCAGCTCTTTTAATCGTGACCTTTAAAAATATCTACCAGCGCCCACGACCAGCTATTTTACACTTGGTTGAGGAGAAGGGATTTTCCTTCCCAAGCGGCCATTCTCTGGCTGTAACCTTGATGGTCGGCTCTCTGATTGTCATTCTCGGTCAACGGATTAAAAATCCAGTCTGGAGAAAAATCGTGCAAATCGTGTTAGGCCTCTACCTAGTTAGTGTGCTGGTATCAAGGGTCTATCTGGGAGTTCATTACCCATCAGATGTTCTTGCCAGTCTCTGTGTGGGCTTGGGAGTCTTGTTTATCGAATTTCCCTTCTATGACAAGCTCCGCTTCCAATGGCGATTTAAGGGTAAGCAGAAGTGAGATAGGTCTTGCAAGAATGGTAAAAATCTGATAAACTAAGTAGTAATTGAATAGGAATCCGCAAGACTAGTAACTCAAGGGAAGTATATCAGGGAGGAGAGCCGTGACTGCAAGCTCTCTATATGAAAGCTGGGTGAATTCACTTGCGCATGGATTTAGAAATGAAGGTCTGACTTGTCAGATAAAAACGGATGGTACCGCGTGTCAACGCTCCGAGTGGAGTTTTTGGCATGTGGTTTTCTTTTTATCTACGAGCGACTGATGGAGGAATTATGTCAACTATTGAAGAACAATTAAAAGCGCTTCGTGAAGAAACGCTGGCTAGCTTGAAGCAGATTACTGCTGAAAATGAAAAAGAGATGCAAGATTTGCGTGTCTCTGTCCTTGGTAAAAAGGGTTCGCTTACTGAAATTCTCAAAGGGATGAAAGATGTTTCTGCTGAGATGCGTCCAATCATTGGGAAACACGTCAATGAAGCTCGTGATGTCTTGACAGCTGCTTTTGAAGAAACAGCTAAGCTCTTGGAAGAAAAGAAAGTCGCAGCTCAACTGGCTAGCGAGAGCATCGATGTGACGCTTCCAGGTCGTCCTGTTGCGACTGGTCACCGTCATGTCCTCACACAAACCAGTGAAGAAATTGAAGATATCTTCATCGGTATGGGTTACCAAGTCGTGGATGGTTTTGAAGTGGAGCAAGACTACTATAACTTTGAACGTATGAACCTTCCAAAAGACCACCCAGCTCGTGATATGCAGGATACTTTCTATATCACTGAAGAAATCTTGCTACGTACCCACACGTCTCCAGTTCAAGCGCGTGCTATGGATGCCCATGATTTCTCTAAAGGTCCTTTGAAAATGATCTCACCAGGGCGTGTGTTCCGTCGTGATACGGACGATGCGACTCACAGTCACCAGTTCCACCAAATTGAAGGCTTGGTTGTTGGGAAAAATATCTCTATGGCAGACCTTCAAGGAACCCTTCAGTTGATTGTCCAAAAAATGTTTGGTGAAGAGCGTCAAATTCGTTTGCGTCCCTCTTACTTCCCATTCACAGAGCCATCTGTTGAGGTGGATGTTTCTTGCTTCAAGTGTGGTGGAGAAGGCTGTAACGTATGTAAGAAAACAGGTTGGATCGAAATTATGGGTGCCGGTATGGTTCACCCACGTGTCCTTGAAATGAGTGGTATCGATGCGACTGTTTACTCTGGCTTTGCCTTTGGACTTGGTCAAGAGCGTGTAGCCATGCTCCGTTACGGAATCAACGATATCCGTGGATTCTACCAAGGAGATGTCCGCTTCTCAGAACAGTTTAAATAATGATTAGAAAAGTAGAAAAGGCAGATATTGGGGCGTTGGCCAAAATTGCCAAACAAACCTTTCGTGAAACATTTGCTCATGATAATACGGAAGAGCAGTTACAGGAATACTTTGAAGAGGCTTATAGTCTGAGAGTTTTGTCAACTGAGTTGGAAAATCCAGAATCCGAAACCTATTTCATTATGCATGAAGAGGAGATAGCTGGTTTTCTCAAAGTCAACTGGGGAAGTGCTCAGACTGAGAGAGAATTAGAGGATGCTTTTGAAATTCAACGCCTCTATGTGCTACAAAAATTCCAAGGATTTGGACTAGGTAAGCAACTGTTTGAATTCGCTCTTGAACTTGCTACCAAAAATAGTTTTTCTTGGGCTTGGCTAGGTGTTTGGGAGCATAATACAAAAGCTCAAGCATTTTATAATCGATATGGTTTTGAAAAATTTAGCCAACATCATTTTATGGTTGGTCAAAAAGTAGATACAGATTGGTTACTGAGAAAGAAATTAAGGTAAGAAGATGATTCTTCTATTGAAATGATAGGAAAGGAAAAGAACTAGAGTGGCAACTGTCATTCTGGAGAACTAAATTATGCTTGTATCTTATAAATGGTTAAAAGAATTGGTGGACATTGATGTGCCATCACAAGAGTTGGCTGAAAAAATGTCAACTACAGGGATCGAGGTAGAAGGTGTGGAATCACCTGCTGCTGGTCTCTCAAAAATTGTCGTCGGTGAGGTCTTGTCTTGCGAAGATGTGCCAGAAACTCACCTCCATGTTTGTCAGGTTAACGTTGGCGAAGAAGAAGCTCGTCAAATCGTCTGTGGTGCCCCAAATGTGCGTGCTGGTATCAAGGTTATGGTGGCTCTTCTAGGAGCTCGCATAGCTGACAATTACAAGATCAAAAAAGGGAAAATCCGCGGTCTTGAGTCACTTGGGATGATCTGTTCACTTGGTGAATTGGGAATTTCTGACTCCGTTGTACCAAAGGAATTCGCAGATGGCATCCAAATCTTGCCAGAAAATGCCGTTCCTGGGGATGAAGTCTTCTCATATCTAGACTTGGATGATGAAATCATCGAACTTTCAATCACACCAAACCGTGCGGACGCTCTTTCTATGCGTGGAGTAGCTCACGAAGTGGCAGCTATCTATGACAAGGCGGTCAACTTTAAAGAATTTACTCTTTCAGAGACTGACCAAGCTGCAGCAGATGCTCTTTCTGTGGGCATTGAGACAGACAAGGCGCCTTACTATGCAGGTCGTATCTTGGACAATGTTACTATCGCACCAAGTCCACAATGGTTGCAAAACCTTCTTATGAATGAAGGTATCCGTCCTATTAACAACGTGGTGGACGTGACAAACTACATCCTGCTCTACTTTGGTCAACCAATGCATGCCTTTGACTTGGATACCTTTGAAGGGAGTGACATCCGTGTGCGTGAAGCGCGTGCTGGTGAAAAATTGGTGACTTTAGATGGTGAAGAACGTGACTTGGACGTGAATGACCTAGTCATCACTGTCGCAGACAAGCCAGTTGCTCTTGCAGGTGTTATGGGTGGTCAAGCAACAGAAATCTCTGAAAAATCTAGTCGTGTTGTCCTTGAAGCGGCTGTTTTCAATGGCAAATCAATCCGCAAGACTAGTGGTCGCCTCAACCTTCGTTCTGAGTCATCTTCTCGCTTTGAAAAAGGGATCAATGTGGCAACTGTTAACGAAGCTCTTGATGCGGCAGCTAGCATGATTGCAGAACTTGCAGGTGCGACGGTGCGTAAGGGTATCGTTTCAGCGGGTGAACTTGATACCTCTGATGTGGAAGTTTCTTCAACTCTTGCTGATGTTAACCGTGTCCTTGGTACAGAACTTTCTTACGCGGATGTAGAAGACGTCTTCCGTCGTCTTGGCTTTGGTCTTTCTGGAAATGCAGACAGCTTTACAGTCAGCGTTCCACGTCGTCGCTGGGATATCACTATCGAAGCAGACCTCTTTGAAGAAATCGCTCGTATCTACGGATATGACCGCTTGCCAACCAGCCTTCCAAAAGATGATGGTACAGCTGGTGAATTGACTGCGACACAAAAATTGCGTCGCCAAGTTCGTACCATTGCTGAAGGAGCAGGTTTGACAGAAATCATTACCTACGCTCTAACAACTCCTGAAAAAGCAGTCGAGTTTACGGCTCAACCAAGTAACCTTACTGAACTCATGTGGCCAATGACAGTGGACCGTTCTGTCCTCCGTCAAAATATGATTTCTGGTATCCTTGATACCGTTGCCTACAATGTGGCTCGTAAGAATAAAAATTTGGCCCTTTACGAGATTGGAAAAGTCTTTGAACAAACTGGCAATCCAAAAGAAGAACTTCCAAATGAAATCAACAGCTTTGCCTTTGCCTTGACAGGCTTGGTTGCTGAAAAAGATTTCCAAACAGCAGCAGTTCCAGTTGATTTCTTCTATGCTAAGGGAATCCTAGAAGCATTATTTACTCGCTTGGGACTAGAAGTGACTTATACAGCTACGGCTGAAATTGCAAGCCTTCACCCAGGTCGTACAGCTGTGATTTCACTCGGCGACCAAGTTCTTGGTTTCCTTGGGCAAGTGCATCCAGTCACTGCTAAGGCTTACGATATTCCAGAAACGTATGTAGCTGAGCTTAACCTTTCAGCCATCGAAGCTGCCCTTCAACCTGCTGCTCCATTTGTGGAAATCACCAAATTCCCAGCAGTTAGCCGTGACGTTGCCCTTCTCCTTAAGGCAGAAGTGACTCACCAAGAAGTTGTGGACGCTATCCAAGCTGCCGGCGTGAAACGTTTGACAGACATCAAGCTCTTTGACGTCTTCTCAGGTGAGAAATTGGGACTTGGTATGAAGTCAATGGCTTATAGCTTGACCTTCCAAAATCCAGAAGACAGCTTAACGGACGAAGAAGTCGCACGCTATATGGAAAAAATCCAAGCATCACTCGAAGAAAAAGTGAATGCAGAAGTGCGTTAACTCATCAATCCATCCTTCGGGGTGGATTTTTGCTTTTCAAATAACAATTCAGGATCAAAAATAGACAGTTGAGGAACAGAGAAGATAAATTGGAGTTTACCAGTGTATAATGTACTCATAACTCAAAGTACCCTAAGATTTTTTACTAAAATGAGGATGATAAAAATGGACGGAAAGCATTGTAAAGGCTATCAAAAAGGAGTATAATGAGTGCAAGACATTTCGGAGGTGAAAGATGCTAGAAGTAAGAAGTCTAGAGAAAAGTTTTGGACCCAAGCAAGTTTTGTTTGGTATTGACTTTCAGGCACGACCAGGTCGTATTTTGGGATTAGTCGGGAAAAACGGCGCTGGGAAGACAACGATTTTCCACAGTATTTTGAAATTTTTAGAATACCAGGGGGAAATCAGTCTAGATGGTCAGGATATTCGTCAAGAGACCTACGCTCGGATTGGTTATCTGCCTGAAGAACGCAGTCTCATGCCTAAATTGACAGTCCTTGAACAAGTTCGCTATTTGGCGACTCTAAAAGGTATGGATGCCAAGGAGATCAAGGAAAAACTCCCTCAATGGATGAAGAGGTTGGAAGTGAAAGGGAAGCTGACTGATAAAATCAAGAGTCTGTCAAAAGGAAATCAGCAGAAGATTCAGCTCATTATTACTCTGATTCATGAGCCAGACTTGATTATCTTGGATGAGCCTTTCAGTGGATTGGACCCAGTCAATACAGAATTGCTCAAGCAAGTCATTTTTCAGGAAAAAGAACGTGGGGCAACCATTATCTTTTCTGACCATGTCATGACCAACGTCGAGGAGCTTTGTGACGATATTCTCATGATTCGAGATGGCCGTGTGGTCTTGCATGGACCAGTTCAGGATGTTCGCAATCAATACGGGAAAACGCGTCTCTTTGTTTCAAGTGAACGAAGCAAGGAAGAATTGGAAAACCTTCCTCATGTCAAACAGGTGAGCTTGACCAAGCAAGGCAGTTGGAAATTGATCCTAGAGGATGAGAGCGCTGGAAGGGAACTCTTCCCAATCTTGACTCAGGGGCAATATATCGCAACCTTTGACCAGCAAGCGCCAACAATCGATGAAATCTTTAAACTAGAATCAGGGGTGGAAGTATGAGAAATATGTGGGTTGTAATGAAGGAAACCTATCTTCGACATGTCAAATCGTGGAGTTTCTTCTTTATGGTGATTTCACCATTCTTGTTTATCGGTCTCTCTGGAGGAATTGGCTATCTCCAAGGCTCTTCTATGGCTAAAAATAATAAAGTGGCAGTAGTGACAACAGTGCCATCTGTAGCAGAAGGACTGAAGAATGTAAATGGTGTTAACTTTGATTATAAAGACGAAGCAAGTGCCCAAGCTGCTATCAAAGATGAGAAAATCAAGGGTTACCTAACGATTGACCAAGAGGACAGCGTCCTAAAGGCCGTCTATCATGGTGAAACTTCTCTTGAGAGTGCTATTAAGCTAGGAGTAACGAGCAAGTTAAATGAGCTTCAAGATCAACTCAATCGTTCGGCAGCCAATTTGTCACAAGAACAGGAAAAACGCTTGGAACAAACAGTTAACTTTACGGAGAAAATTGATGAATCCAAGGAAAATAAAAAAATGATTCAAACCTTTGCGGCCGCAGGGCTTGGTTTCTTCCTTTATATGATTTTGATTACCTATGCTAGTGTCACTGCTCAGGAAGTGGCTAGCGAGAAAGGAACCAAAATTATGGAGGTGGTCTTCTCTAGTATCCGAGCTAGTCATTATTTCTACGCTCGCATGCTGGCTCTGCTTCTTGTGATTTTGACCCATATTGGCATTTACGTCGTGGGTGGACTTGCTGCCATTCTTCTCTTTAAAGACCTACCAATCTTGGCACAATCTGGTATTTTAAACCATATAGGAGAGGCTTTCTCGCTCAACACCTTATTGTTTGTCTTGGTTAGCCTCTTTATGTACGTTGTTTTAGCAGCCTTCCTAGGTTCTATGGTTTCTCGTCCTGAGGATGCAGGAAAAGCCTTGTCGCCTTTGATGATTTTAATTATAGGTGGTTTTTTTGGAGTGACAGCTCTAGGTGCAGCTGGTGACAATCTCATCTTGAAGATTGGTTCATATATTCCCTTTATTTCGACTTTCTTCATGCCATTTAGAGCTATTAATGGCTATGCAAATGGGTTAGAAGCTTGGATTTCGCTTGCGATTACAATTGCTTTTGCAGTAACAGCAACAGTCTTTATCGGGCGTATGTATGCTAGTCTCGTTCTGCAAACAGATGATTTAGGACCTTGGAAAACCTTTAAACGTGCCTTAGCTTATAAATAGAAGAGCCTCGCGAAAGCGAGGTTTTTTAGAGATAAAAAGAGTGGAATTCAGAAAAATATTTTTCATATCTATTGACTTTTAGGGGTGAAATTTGGTATTAT